>CANISN010000118.1 GCA_947470165.1 Burkholderiaceae bacterium
CTAGTACGCAAATTAATTTACCTTGATATAAGCCTGCTTCAGCCAATACTTTTTGAATATCTGCCGCTGCCATGAAGTTCATGGAGCCGCGAACATGGTCTGAGCGTTCAAAGAGTTTTCGGTAATGCACTCTGCGAGCCTCCGGCAAAATGGTGTTGGTTGAATCCAGTAACTTATCTACCATTCCTAAGCTGGGTGATAGTGAAGCGAGCAAGCTAGAGAGCGTTGAAGATCTGGTAATCGGACCTAAGAGTGGTCCAAAGAAACTGGTATAGACGGGTGGCGGCGGTATAAAGGATGGATTTAAAGCAATCACTAGCTTAGGCTGTTTTGCTGCAGTTACGGCAAAACGAATGGCTAAGGGAGCTCCAGCAGAATGTCCCGCCACTATTGAGGGTGCCTCGATTCCTAATTGAGTAATGAGGAGTTGAAGTGAGCGTGCAATTTCATCAAGCTTGAGATCTTCTAATTTTGCACCCAAGGTAAAAGCGTGACCTGGCAAATCTGGCACTAGAACTTGTGCATCGCTTGCCAATAAAGGAATCAGATCTGACCAAGAATGGGTTGAGCTACCAGTCCCATGCAATAGCAAAACAACGGGGCCTTTACCAGTGAGTTGCACATGCCAATCTAAATCTCCAACAGAGATAACCTTGCTGTATTGTCGATTAGGCCAATCTAAGGGTATTCGTTTCATGACTTATAAAAACTCTTTGAGTGCGGCAAGACCAATGGTTGGCTGCTCTTCTTGCGGTAAGTGGCCAATATTAGGCAAGGATACTCTCTTCGCATTTGGCATCACCTTCAAGTAATCATTTGAATTGCTAATCGGAATGAAGGCATCTTTTTCACCCCAGATTAATAAGGTGGGAACTTGAATGCTCGCTAAGGATGGCACTGGGTCTTGCAAAACCGTTTGCTGCATGCGCGCCAAAATTGCGCCCCTTACCCCTGGGGCTAGCATCAAATCATAGTAACGATTGACTAAAGCATCATTTAAAGTTTTGGGGTTAGCGTAAGCAGGCTCGAGGTTCATCGCCAAAAAAGTTTTAGAAAAAAAGTAGCGATAGAGTTCAGCAATTGCAGGAACCTCTGTCTTTTTACCGTACTCTATTCCAGGGCTGGCATATCCATCTGGCGATATGAGTACTAGCTTTGCAACCTGAGCTGGATGACGTGCTGCAAATTGCCAAGCAAACTTGCCACCCATAGAGTTGCCTACCAGCACTACCTTAGGAATCTGCAGCTCTTTGAGAAAAGCTTCTAAAACTTCCACACTTCTCTGATCGGTATAGATACCGCTAGGATCCTCCCCAGTTAAACCAAATCCTGGTAGATCAACAGAAATCACTCGGTAGTCTTCACTTAAAGCTTGCGCCCAGGTCTCCCATGTTTGTAGGCTCGCACCAAAGCCATGCAAAAATAAAATGGGGATCACATTTTTGGAGGAGCCAGTATCTTGGTAGTGGAGATTGACACCCAACGCACTAACATAGGCATTTTTAGATGAGCCATATGTTTTCTCTAGCTCTGCTTTAGACTTATCCGGCGTCCATAAATAGAGGGCGGCAAGTAATATGAGGGATATGAATACAAGAGCAATGATCTTGAGCGCTTTGAGGAACATCGAGTTCTAGCCTTAAAATGAAAACAATGAATCTTTACCAAAACTAAGACTGTAATAGAAAAATGACCTCTACTAGCAATCAACCACTTGCCATTATTACTGGATCTTCCTCTGGTGTTGGTTTATATGCCGCTAAGGCCCTACTGGCTAGAAATTGGCGGCTCATTCTGGCGGTCCGCGATCCCCAGAAAATGGAACTGGCTGCCAAGGCGCATCAATTTGAATCTAGCCAATATGACATCTGGCAATTAGACCTAGGCAATCTAGATAGTGTTCGAGCATTTGTGAAGCGCTTTAATGACAGCGGTCAAAAGCTCAATGCCCTGCTCTGTAATGCAGCCACTTACCTGCCACTCTTAAAAGAACCTGCTCGCTCTCCTCAAGGATTTGAAATCAGCGTTGCTACCAATTATTTTGGGCACTATGTTTTAAGCAGAATGTTGCTAGAAAATTTAGTACAAACCGCTAAAGCACATGAGCATGCCCGCCTGATTACATTAGGCACTGTTACTGCAAACTCAGAAGAGTTTGGTGGCAAAGTACCTATTCCTGCTCCTGCAGATATTGGCGCACTAGAAGGTCTGATAGCTGGCTTTAAAGCACCGATTGCCATGATTAACGGTAAACCCTTTAAACCAGGCAAAGCATACAAAGACAGTAAGTTATGCAATATGGTCATGAATCGTGAGCTACAAAAAAGATATCACGCCAGCACTGGTGTGATCTTTAATACCCTATATCCTGGATGTGTAGCAGAGACAGCACTCTTTAGAGATACCCCGCCACTCTTTCAGAAAATATTCCCTTGGTTTCAGAAAAACATTACTAAAGGGTATGTGAGCCAAGAGCTTGCTGGTGATCGGGTTGCTCAAGTCGTAGCCGATCCGCACTTTACCCAATCGGGCGTTCACTGGAGCTGGGGCAATCGTAACTCAGCAATTAGAGAGCCTTTCGCTCAAGAGCTTTCTATGAAAGCCAAGAGCGAGAAGCTCAGCAAAGACCTCTGGGAAGTTACTGCCAAGCTCGTTGATATGCCCAGTGACTAACTAAGTTACTTAATCAAAGCCGAGTAGATCAAATATATCTCGATCTTTCATTGGAATGGATGGTAATGGATCTGCTCCGAGCCAGAGTGCTGCAGCCAAACGCATGTACTCTTGCTGAACTAATTCAAGCTCAGGAGAGTATTCCATCTCAAATAAAGTCGATTTCTTCAAACGACTACGACGAATCACATCTAAGTCTGGGAAGTGAGCCATCGTCTTTAATCCCACTTGAGAATTAAATTTATCGATTTGATCGGTATCTTTACTACGATTGGCAATCACACCACCTAATCGCACATTATAGTTTTTCGCTTTTGCACCAATGGCCTGAATAATCCGATTCATTGCAAAAATAGAATCAAAATCATTCGCAGTAACAATCAATGCACGATCAGCATGCTGGAGTGGTGCAGCAAAGCCACCGCATACCACGTCACCTAGGACGTCAAAAATCACAACATCGGTATCGTCTAGCAAATGATGTTCTTTCAAGAGCTTGACAGTTTGTCCAACCACATAGCCACCGCAACCGGTTCCGGCTGGAGGGCCACCCGCTTCAACACACATCACGCCGTTATAGCCTTCATATACAAAATCTTCAACGCGTAACTCTTCAGAATGAAAGTCCACTTTCTCAAGCACATCGATTACCGTAGGCATGAGTTTTTTTGTCAAGGTAAACGTTGAGTCATGTTTGGGATCACAACCAATCTGGATGACCCGTTTACCTAATTTAGAAAAGGCAACTGAAAGATTAGATGAGGTGGTGCTCTTACCAATGCCGCCTTTGCCATAAATCGCAAATACCTTGGCTTTACCAATTTTCAAATTGGGATCGAGCTGAACCTGAAGACTGCCCTCACCATCAGGTGGAGCGCTGCGAAAATCTGAAACGGGTATGTTGATTGCTTTCATGCTTTCTAACCTTCACTCTTCTCGACACAGGGTCGATATTTAACTTCTAAAATGTGCCTTTGCATCATACAAAGTTTCTAATGTAATACTAAAAAGTCCCTGCTCCACAGCATAACGCTCTGTATTTCTTCTAGCCTTGCCTCTAACAAAAAATGGAATCTTATTGAGCTCTTTTTCTGCGTCCGTTTCCCAAGAGGGTGCCCCATTATTAGAGCTAGTCATAGAAGCTACTTCAACTAAGCTTTCTTTAGGGGGAGTTGAGGCATGCCCTAGATGCGATGGCATAGCACCATCATGAAATTCAAAATCGCCTTTGAACATGCCAATTAAGTGTTCTTCTAGACCCATCATGAGAGGATGGACCCAAGAATCAAATAATACGCAGGCACCCTCAAAGCCCATTTGCGGTGAATAGCGAGATGGGAAATCCTGTACGTGAACTGGCGAGGAAATCACTGCGCAAGGTATCTTCAAGCGCTTGGCAATATGACGCTCCATCTGCGTTCCCAAGATCAACTCAGGCTGAAGTTCAGTAATCTTTTCTTCAACCTCTAGGTAGTCATCTGTAATTATTGCTTCGAGCCCGAGTTCAGCAGCAGCTTCGCGCACTTCACGGGCTAATTCACGGCTATAGGTTCCCAGTCCAACGACTTTGAAGCCCATTTCATGCGCCGCTACTTTGGCGGCAGCAATCGCATGGGTGGCATCACCAAAAATAAAGACTCTTTTATTAGTGAGGTAAGTGGAGTCTACCGATAAAGCATACCAACGCGCTTTAGAGGATTGACTGAGTTTTTGAACATCACATTCAATGCCGGCTAGTTGGCAAACTTCAGTAATAAAGGCTTGAGTACCTTTAAATCCAATCGGGATTGCTTTTGTAGAAGGCTGACCAAAACTTCGAGTCATCCAAGTAGCGGCAGTATTGGCTGTCTCGGGATATAAATTGACATTAAAGTCTGCTTCATGCAAACGGGCAATATCGGCAGGATTAGCGCCAAGCGGTGCAACGACATTGACTTCAATCCCCAAGTCACGCAATAAGCGGGAGATTTCTTCAACGTCGTCACGATGACGAAAACCAAGCGCTGTGGGTCCTAAAATATTACAACTTGGCTTAGCATTAGTTACCCTAGCTGGGCGCTGTTGACCAGGAGGCAAAACAAATGACTGCCCTAGTAGGCGAACCATCTGATAAAAGGTTTCTGCTGCGCCCCAATTTTCTTTCTTTTGATAGGCAGGTAATTCCAGCGGCAAGATGGGGACAGGTAAATCGAGAGCAGCAGCTAAGCCACCCGGATCATCTTGAATCAGTTCTGCAGTACAAGAAGCGCCTACCATTAACAAATCAGGCTTAAAACGGGCGTAGGCTGTTCTAGCAGCATCTTTAAATAACTCTGCGGTATCGCTACCTAAATCACGCGCCTGAAAAGTCGTATAAGTCACCGGCGGTCTTTTTTTCATCCGCTCAATCATGGTGAACAGGAGATCCGCATAAGTGTCACCTTGCGGTGCATGTAAGACGTAATGCACCTTCTCCATTGCAGTAGCAATCCGCATAGCTCCAACGTGGGGTGGGCCTTCATAGGTCCAGAGGGTTAACTTCATGCCGCCTCCACCATCATGAGCTTATTTTTTCTAGTCAGAGGGCGTGCAAACAACTCTGCTAAATCGGCTGCTTGATTAAATCCTTGAATCGGCGTGAAGACCAGCTCAATCGACCACTTGGTCGTAAAGCCCTCCGCTTCTAATGGATTGGCTAGACCTAAACCACAGACAACCATATCTGGCTGTTGCTCACGACAACGATCTAACTGATTCTCGACATTTTGACCTTCGGATAATTGGGTCTTAGGATCCAACATAGCTAATTCTTCTGCCATATGCTGACGATGCAAATAAGGAACCCCTACTTCCATCAGATTCATACCAAGTTCTCTATTTAAATAACGCGCTAATGGTATTTCTAACTGAGAGTCTGGGAAGAAGAAAATAGATTTACCTTGCAAGACTGCACGGTGGGGCTCAAGCGACTTCTTAGCACGATCTCGTTGTGGGGCAATCACTTTTTCAAATACGTCAGGAGAAACATTCAAAGCCGTTGCTGCGGCTAAGAACCATTTTTCTGTGCCCTC
>CANISN010000119.1 GCA_947470165.1 Burkholderiaceae bacterium
GCTCGAGGCTCATGAAGTACATTTCCATATAAATAAGTACAACATTACAAGGGACTGCTGCGTACCCCTAGTAATCATTTACGTATGCATTTTTGCTAAGAATAGGAGCTGCTGATGAATTTAAAAATTAATAGCCGTCATGTCGAAGTTACCCCGGCCATGCGCACCCATCTTGAAACTGGGTTAGCCAAAATTCGTAAACACTTTGACCACGTCTTAGATGCCTCCGCCTTTTTAATTGTTGATAACGCAAAAGAAAAAAATCTTCGTCAAGCAGCTGAGATCACCATACATCTCAAAGGTAAGGAGCTTTTTGCTGAGGCTCATAATGCCGATCTCTACCATGCCATGGATGCGGTGGTGGATAAACTTGAGCGTCAAGTTATAAAACATAAAGAAAAGATCCAAGACCATCATCACGAAAAGCATTTTGAGTAATCCTTGGCGTCAGGACACCTATAATCAATTGATATGAATGCCCTGACTGATCTTTTCACCCTAGACCGCATTGCCTTAAATAACCCCTCCAAAAATCGGGCTGAGGCATTTGCGGCAGTAGGGGAGCTATTTTCAAAGGAGGCAGGCCTTGAGTCTGATGCTGTTATTGGCTTCTTAAATGCTCGCGAAGACTTAGGTTCTACTGCTCTAGGCGCCGGTGTTGCCATTCCACATGGTCGCGTAAAAGGTCTTAAGCACCCTATTGCTGCCTTTTTGAAATTAAAAGTACCAATTGAATTTGCAGCGCCAGATGGCGAGGATGTCTCTGTTCTGATTTTTTTACTTGTTCCTGAAAAGGCGACTCAACAGCATTTAGAGATTTTGTCGTCGATCGCTCAACTCCTATCCGATCAAGATGTCCGCAAGTCACTTGCATCGGAAAATAGTCCAGAGAAGGTGTATCGGCTTTTACAAACGTGGAGCTCCGTTTGACAACCCAGCCCTTACTCCTAGAGGGAGTGAACGTCCAACAGATCTTTGATGACAATGTCTCTGACTTAAAGCTCTCTTGGATTGGTGGCCTTGAAGGTGCAGATCGCACTTTTCCTCCGGAAGCTGTTAAAGCGGCCGCAGCTAGCTCTGACTTAGTGGGTCACTTAAATCTGATTCATCCAAGCCGAATTCAAATTTTTGGGGAACAGGAGGTTGACTATCACGCTGAACTCGAGCCGAAGCAAAGACAAGAGCAAATCTCCAGTTTGATTTCAAAGACACCGCCTTGTGTGATTGTGGCGGACGGAAAAGCAGCGGATCCCGATCTGCAACTCTTTTGCCAACGATCATCAACACCCCTATTTACAACCACCATTTCTGCCGCTGAGGTGATTGATCATTTACGTACCTACCTTACCAAAATTGGCGCCCCTCAAATCACCATGCATGGCGTGTTTATGGATATTTTGGGCTTAGGCGTCTTAATCACGGGTGAGTCAGGCCTAGGTAAAAGCGAATTAGGATTGGAACTGATTTCTCGTGGTCACGGCCTAGTGGCTGACGATGCCGTAGATTTTGCTCGCCTTGGACCTGACTATATTGAAGGTCGCTGTCCTGTAATCTTGCGTAACCTATTAGAGGTTCGCGGGCTGGGCTTGTTAGATATCCGTACTATCTTTGGTGAAACTGCTGTACGTCGTAAACTGAAGTTGCGTTTAATCGTCCAACTAGTTCGTCGTAATGATGGTGAATTTGAGCGCTTACCTTTGGAAACTCAGCATATTGATGTTTTGGGTATCCCAATTAGAACCGTAAAAATTCAAGTAGCAGCTGGTCGTAACTTAGCGGTTCTAGTAGAGGCCGCGGTACGCAATACTATTTTGCAATTACGTGGCATAGATACCTTAAAAGAATTTATTGAACGTCAGCGCTTACAAATGAATGTCGAGGCTCAGCCCATCAAGTCGCAGGGTCGACTGATTTAATATGCAAATCAATCTGATTACCGGTATCTCGGGCTCAGGTAAATCGGTTGCACTGAGAGCGTTTGAGGATGCGGGCTACGACTGCGTAGACAATCTTCCAGTGACCCTGCTAGAAAACCTGATCACGACACTAGAAGGCGAAAAGAGTGAGCGTGTGGCAGTCGCAATTGATGCACGCCGCGGACAATCGATTGCGGAGCTACCCAGGATTTTAGAAAATCTTCGACGCCACCATCAGGTTCGCATCGTTTTTCTTAATGCGGATACCAACACGCTGGTGCAGCGCTTCTCTGAAACTCGCAGGCGTCACCCGCTCTCCGGAAAAACCCAACAGACTCAGGCTGCAACACTCATCGAGGCAATTGATAAAGAGCGTAGCCTGTTAGAACCTTTGCGCACGCAAGCCCATAGCATTGATACCAGCAGTCTTCCTGCCCATGCATTACGCTCTTGGATTCAGGATCTTCTAAAAGATAAGCCCCAAGGACTGAGTGTGATTTTTGAGTCTTTTGGGTTTAAAAAAGGCTTACCAAGCGAAGCAGACCTAGTATTTGATGTGCGTTGCCTTCCTAATCCTCACTATGACAAAGTCTTGCGCCCACTATCCGGAAAGGATCAGTCAGTTAGAGAGTTTTTGGAGAAAATTCCTGAGGTAATTAGCATGGAAAACGACATCATTCAGTTTGTTGAAAAATGGTTGCCCCACTATATTGCGGATGGTCGTAGCTACCTCACAATTGCTATCGGTTGTACTGGTGGACAACATCGCTCAGTCTATCTTGTGAGTCGAATCATTGCCCATTTTCTATCGCAAAAAGATTTAGCTGAGCTCCAGATCAATTTTTTAAGTCGGCACCGCGAACTAGACTCAATCCCTGCAAAAGTAATTTAATCGGCTGAGGTAAACCGTACTTTCCTAGTTGATGAAGAGAAACCCACTGCACGTCTCTGCCAGAAAATTTTACAGCCTCACTTAAAGTCACATGCCAGATTTGTATCCATAAGCGTCGATGAGTGAAGACATGCTTAATCATCAATCCTCGCTCAGTTGATTTACAACTCTTCAAGGTAAGGGAAGTCTTTTCTTCTGGCAATGTCAACTTAAATAACTCCTTGGTGCTCAGATTTACCTCATCTTTTTTTGAATGACTTGCTGAATTTTTTTCTTTTACTCGCCACGTAGACTCAGGTAAAGACCAGAGTCCACCCCAAATTGCTTTCTCTGGACGCCTTTGCAGTAATACTGAATCGCTATGTCGCAACAACAGCATATCGCAATTAAATTCTGGAGATTTGGCTTTAGCGATCTTATGAGGCAATAACAGTACTTGATCACTTAAATTGGCTTGACAATCTTTTGCAAAAGGACATTTCTTTGTGCCGCTGATACATACTGGCTTGCGAGAGATACACCAAGTTGCCCCAAAATCCATTAAGGCTTGGGTGTATACCGGCATATCTACGGTATTTTTAGGAAGCAATTTTTGGGCTAGCAGCCATAACTTATCGTTAACTGCTTTTTCCTGAACAGCGCCCTCTATACCAAACAGACGCGCCAAAATTCTTTTTACATTGGCATCTAAGATCGGCGCACGCTCATGAAATGCAAAGGCTGCAATTGCACCAGCGGTAGATCTACCAATCCCCTTTAGCTGTTCAAGTAAGGCGGGGTCGCTCGGAAACTTTCCCCCAAACAGTTCCATTACTTGCTTGGCGCAGGCATGCAAATTACGGGCACGCGAGTAATAACCAAGTCCGGCCCATTCAGCCAACACATCATCTAGTGGTGCGGCAGCCAACTTCTTTACAGTTGGAAAGCGCTTCATAAAACGTGGATAACGCTCTAGGACGGTAGCAACCTGAGTTTGCTGCAACATAATTTCCGAGACCCATACCGCGTAGGGATCCCGAATATTCTGCCATGGCAAACCTTGGCGCCCATCCAAGCCATGCCAAGCAATGAGTTTTTTAGCGAAGTATTTAGTTAGCGCTTCTGACATTGAGGGCAAAAATAGGTGGAGCGCTGACCTTGCACTATTTGCCGAACTGGCGTCTTGCATACCTTACACGGCTGATTTTTTCGGTCATAGACTTTGGTTTGCACCATAAAATGGCCAGGATCACCTTCGCTATTGACGAAGTCTTTTAATGAACTACCGCCAGCAGCGATTGCTTTTTTTAAGATTAGTCGGACTGCATCAGCTAATCGAGAGCATTGTGGACGCGTTAATTTACCCGCCGCTTTTGCCGGATGAATGCCAGCCTCAAATAAACTTTCTGAGCAATAGATGTTGCCAACACCAACTACTGCTTGCCCTGCCAAAAGAAATTGTTTCACTGCGACACTGCGTTTGCGAGAATGTTGGTATAACACTTCTGCACCAAGCTCACCTGAAAACTCAGGGGAGAAAGGCTCAACTCCAAGTTTTTGTAAAAGGGTGTTTTTCTCAATCGGCCCCGCAGATTTTGGATGCCATAAAACAGCACCAAACTTACGGGGATCATGCAATCGTAGGCTTAACTTATCAAACTCAAATGTCACTCGATCATGCGTCTTAAGCGGATCACTGCTAGGTAGTACGCGCAATGTTCCAGTCATGCCCAAATGCAGTAATAAATAACCAACATCAAATTGCATTAAGAGATATTTTCCCCGGCGCGCTATTCCTAAGACTTTCTGGCCAGAAAGCAATTTGTTCAAATTACTAGGTACCGGCCAACGTAAACGACCGTCAACAATTTTGACCGCACTCAGCCTACGCCCCTCTAAGTGGGGCTGAATACCCAAGCGGGTAACTTCGACTTCGGGGAGTTCTGGCATTAATGGATTGTAGATTCGCAGATTAGAATGTGCTTATGACCAAATTTTTACTTAAGCCGTCTTTATGGGCCTTACTGCTAGCTGCTGCAATTGGCATCAGCCTCTTCTCTAGCCATGCTATTGCCAGACCCACCAGCCTAGATAGTGGGGAAGCCATATTTGAGGTCCTAGCCTCCGAAATTGCTTTACAACGAGGAGAGGCTGGTCTTGCCTACGGCACCTATTTGGAGCTCTCTCGCCAGCTAAATGATCCTCGTTTGGCACAAAGGGCTATGGAGATTGCCATCACGGCAGGCTCACCAGATTTAGCGCTGCAAGCTGCCCAAACTTGGGATGGTCTAGCAGGACCCAAGCAAACTAAGCCTAAAGAAGTACTCGTGACCCTCCTAATTCTCAACCAGCGCTGGTCAGATGCAGTCAAACCCGCTATTGCTCTTTTGAATCAGCAAACTCTGTCACAACGTGAAAACACTTTGGCACAGATTCAGGCTCTACTCGCCAAGGCAAATAATGAATCTGAAGCATTAAAGGCTTTCTATGAAATCGTTTCAACATTAAAGCCAGAGCCAAAAGAGCCTGGCCTTCTCTACACCTATGCCATGTCCGCTGAAAAGGCAGGGCATATTGATGTCATGGAGAAAATACTACTTGAGATCTTGCGCAAGAATCCCAATGATGTAAATAGTCTGAATGCGCTTGGTTACTCGTTAGCTGATCGTAATCAGAAGTTACCTGAAGCATTCAAGCTGATTACCAAGGCTCATCTGCTCTCGCCCAAAGATGGCTTCATTTTGGACAGTCTTGGTTGGGTTAATTTTCGTATGGGTAAAAATGCCTTAGCGCTAGAACAACTTCAACAAGCCTTCAATATCAAACCTGAAGCAGATATTGCCGCACATATCGGTGAAGTTTTATGGCTTATGAATCGCCCAAGCGAAGCGGAAGATATCTGGCGTAAA
>CANISN010000120.1 GCA_947470165.1 Burkholderiaceae bacterium
TATCGACTTGCATTAATTCCATGAAACGCTGTGCACCAAACTTCGGTGGATTGGTAGGGAGATTCATGGATTGGATGATCTTGGTTAAGCGATTTACTTCATCTTGGGTAATGAAATTCAGGCGTCGTGATAGGTCAGCACCCATCACCATGCCACAAGCAACAGCCTCACCATGCAACCATGCACCATAACCCATGCCTGCTTCGATAGCATGACCAAAAGTATGCCCAAAGTTAAGCGTAGCCCGAATTCCACCCTCTCTTTCATCGGCTGATACTACTGCGGATTTAATTTCGCAAGAGCGCAGAACGGCATGAGTCATGGCTGTCGTATCGCATGACAATAAGGCTTGCGCATGCGCCTCAATCCAACTCAAGAACTCAGCATCAGCAATAGCGCCGTGCTTTACTACTTCAGCAAGTCCGGCTGAGAGCTCGCGGGCAGGTAAAGTTTTCAGAGTGTTGAGATCTGCAATAACAGCCGCAGGCTGATGGAATGCCCCAATCATATTTTTCCCGAGCGGGTGATTAATGCCCGTCTTGCCGCCAACGGAAGAATCTACTTGCGCTAATAGAGTTGTTGGTACCTGAATAAAACGAATACCACGCATGAAGCTTGCTGCGGCAAAGCCAGTCATATCTCCAATGACTCCACCACCTAAAGCCACCAACATGGCTTGACGATCTGCACCAAACTTAAGGAGATCATCAAAAATTAGTTGGAGATTTTTCCAGTCCTTATAGGATTCTCCGTCAGGCAAGATAATCGTTCTGACAGACTTACTAAGCTTTTCTAAAGTCTTTGTCAGGCGCTCTGCATACAAGGGGGCAACAGTCGTATTGGTAACAATATAAACCGATGTCGCTTTCTTGCAAGCGCTAAATAGTTCTGACTGATCTATTAAATCGCTACCAATATGGATAGGGTAGCTACGATTGCCTAGATCAACTTCTAATGTTTTCATGGATAAATTCAAGTGGAAGGTTCGAGCTGCATAATTAAAGTATTGACCAATTGATTGACGCTGGGCTTTCCAGTTTCAATGACATGATCGGCGATTTCGCGATAAAGGGGGTCGCGGATAGCGTATAGACTCTCTAAAATCTTTTTCACATCTCCGTTTTTAAGTAGCGGCCTTCCTTCGCTACCTTTAGTGCGATGCCATAGCTCCATCGGGTTGGCGTGAAGATAAATCACTGTTCCTCGTTCGCAGAGCAATTGACGATTCTCGGGGAGTAAGACAGCTCCACCACCAGTTGCCAAAATGATGTCTTCTTCGGCGGTAATATCTCTAATGGCCTGAGCTTCACGTTTACGGAAACCCTCTTCACCTTCCATCTCGAAGATGACGGGAATCTTGACGCCACAACGGTCTTCAATCACATGGTCGGCATCTAGAAAGCGGCGACCCAATTTTTTGGCCAGTAGTTTACCGACGGTCGATTTTCCGGCGCCCATGAGGCCAATTAGAAATATATTGTTGGATGAAGAGTTCACCCTTCGATTTTATTAGGGTTTATCCAACACGGTGGGGGTTAGGAAGACTAATAGTTCAGTTTTGTCTGCTAATTTAGATTTATGGCGAAACAAATGACCAATTAATGGAATGTCACTCAAAAGAGGAACCTTGATCTCATCATCTCGCTCGGTGGTTTGGAAAATACCCCCAATGATGGCTGTACCACCATTTTCAACCGTAACTTCAGAGCTGAGGTTTTTAGTGTCGATCGCATAACCCTGCTCAGTCTTCATGCCAATAGTGTCTTTATTAATGCCCACCAACATTGAGATCTTCCCGTCAGGATGAATCTTGGGCAATACTTCCAGACGAAGGTTAGCCTTGCGGAATTGCAACTTGCTCCCACTTTGAGTGCTCACTTGGTAGGGCAATTCAGTCCCTTGCTCAATCGTTGCCTTAACCTGATCACCAGTCATGATGCGGGGATTGGAGAGGATCTTGCCTTGCCCATCAGATTCTAGGGCTGAAAGCTCGATCTGTAGAAGTCTGGCAGAATTTTTAGAAACAAGAGTGGCTGCTAAGGTGGCTGGATTAAATCCGGCCAAACCAGTTCCTGCTAAATCTAGGTGGGCACGCGCGTTCTGGTCTGGGTGATCTCCCATTCCATTCGCCTGGTACCCCAACTTGATACCCAGTTCGCGGGCAAAGCGCTGATCTGCTTCCACGATGCGAGCTTCTATGAGAATCTGCCGTGGGCTATTTATATGATCTCCGCCAAAGGGCAAGGCGGCATCCTCCCGGCGAAATTTCTGGAAGCTTTGAATTTCTGCATGGTGGCCAATCCAGTAAATATCTCCGTTTCTGACAAGGCGCAATCCTCTGCTGGCAATGATTGAGTGGAGAGCAGTTTGCCAGGGGGTGTCCTTCAGATCGACTGAGATCTTCCCCTGAATGGACTCGCTGAGGAGGAAGTTGGAATTCCCCATTTTGGCTAAAACCTGTAACAGCTCGGTCAGCTCGATCTCGCTGAATTGAAGGCTTATACGAGTTTCTTTTGAAGTGTGCTGGGGGTTGATTTCTAGATGGGTGCCATGGACTGGTTTAACTAAAAAAACCAGGAATAGCACAGCCACAAATGAAGCGCTTGGTCTATGGATTTTCATTAAGGTCATTCCGATTTAGCCGATTTCAAGGTGATCAATTTGCCTTTGGAATGGGTCAAGATAGCCGCTTCCTTTAGGGCTTGGCTTAGGCGCCATTCCCCTAATGCGAATGCCTCTTTTGGAAGCATGATGACGGATTTGCCTGTGTGAAAAAAGGCCTGCTCAATGAGCCCCATTCGAGTAAGGCCCAAATATCTCCAGCGACGGAGCTCAGCTTCATGGGGTAAAAGCACTTGCTTACTTTGGGGTGGTGTGATTGTTGGTTTTATTTCAAATGAGTGAATACTCACTTCTATTTCATCTAAGGCATCATATAAATCCACTTGTTCTGTTAACCAATCGGTTCGAGCTAAGTTAAGCTCATTCTTTAGGGTTGATATTTGGCCCTGTAAGGTGTTGAGCTCTAGTTCAGAGCTGGCTTTATGCGTTTCAAGGAGCAAAAAGACGGCTGCAATGGTGAGCGAAAACAGCACGCCAATAATCAAAATGGGGCTAGCTTTAAGTCCTCCAAATTGAAAATTCGGAACTGAAAATGATGGGGATTTTGATTTAATTTGGGGTTCAAGAGGAATCCGAGAGGCTGCAGAGGGTTTACGTATTCCATGGGGGTCTGGAATGGCAGGATCGTCTCCTAACTCACTCAGGATGTCATCGAAAGACTGAGGGGAAATGTGGCGTGGAGGCATGTCCTATTATTTGCTATGAGGATAGGAAACACGATCAGGAATAGCAGAATTTCAGGTCAGAAAAATCTGCCTCAAATTTTCATGTCCAAGGGTTTTGGAGTTTTAAGGAAAATAGACCAAGCGCCCTATAATTTGGATCTATGGCTACACCCCCAAAAGACAAGCCGCCTTTAAACCAGCGGTTCAACCGACAGCCTGATAGACGTCCCGGTCAAAATAGAGCGGGAGCATCCTCCTTAAATAAGTCAGGAAGCAATCCTCTTGTAAAAGCCTTGCTGATTATGTGCATGGTTTTTGCTGTGGTGTTCACTTTGCTGCTGGGTTATGCCTTTTTGATAGCCAAGCCAAATTTGCCGAAGATTTCAGCTTTGGTGGATTACAACCCCAAAACACCCTTACGGATTTATACCGCTGATAAGGTATTGATTGGTGAGTTTGGAGAAGAGCGCCGCAAGGTCATTCCACTGAGCGAAATCCCGATGAGTATGCGCAATGCAGTTTTAGCAATTGAGGATGATCGCTTTTACTCCCATGGTGGAGTGGATTACGTAGGTATCTTAAGAGCTACCCTCACAAACTTAAAGGGCAATCTTTCACAAGGCGCATCAACGATCACGATGCAGGTGGCCCGTAATTTTTTCTTAAGCAATGAAAAAACCTTCAGTCGCAAGATTTATGAAGTTTTACTCTCTTGGGAAATTGAGTCCCAGTTGAGTAAAGACAAGATTCTTGAGATTTATATGAATCAGATTTTCCTGGGACAAAGGGCTTATGGGTTTTCTAGTGCAGCCCAGATTTATTTTGGTAAAGATTTAAAAGATATTTCTATAGCAGAGTCGGCAATGTTGGCTGGTTTACCAAAAGCACCTTCTGCCTACAATCCAGTAAGTAATTTCCGTCGTGCAAAAATTCGCCAAGAATATATCTTGCAACGCATGCGGGACTTATCCTATATCACTTCCGAGCAATATCAAATTGCGATGGCTGAAGAGTTGCAAATCCGCGGTCTTGGTAATGAATTTAGTACCCGCGCTGATTTTCCATCGGAAATGGTGCGTCAGTTGCTTTATACGCAATATGGTGAAGCAATTTATTCCCAGGGGGTTGATGTTTACACGACCATTCTGAAAGCAGATCAGGATGCTGCATATCAAGCGGTTCGTCGCGGTATTTTTGAATATGATTTGCGTCATGCATATCGAGGACCAGAGGGTTTTATTGATCTTCCCGAGAGCTTAGTGGCGCGACAGCGAGCGATAGATGAGGCTCTACTTGCTTACCCCCAATTGGATGACTTGCAATCAGGTGTAGTACTGGATGTAAAGCCAAAAGAAATGCAAATTATGATTTCAACAGGGGACACCATTACCCTTAAGGGCGATGGTATGAAGCTTGCAAGCGCTTCTTTGACAGATAGCGCTCAACCTAAGAAACGTTTGCGTCCCGGCGCAATCGTAAGACTCTTATTTGATGGTGGCACTTGGAAGTTAGCGCAGTTGCCACAAGTAGAGGCTGCCTTTGTTTCTATGAATGCAGAGACGGGCGCGATTCTTTCCTTGGTTGGCGGATTTGATTTCCGCCGTAATAAATTTAACCATGTAACCCAAGCATTGCGTCAGCCAGGATCTTCATTTAAGCCTTTCATATATGCTGCTGCAATTGAGAAAGGCTTTTCTCCAAGCACGATGGTAAATGATGCTCCAATATCAATTAGTGGATTAGAGACAGGAAGTCAGGCTTGGGAGCCCAAAAACTACGATACCAAATATGAAGGCATGATGCGTTTACGTACTGCCTTAGCTAAATCAAAGAATTTAGTTTCCGTACGAATTATTCGCGCTATTGGTCCTTCATATGCGCAAGAATATATTCAACGTTTTGGCTTTGAAGCAGAGAAGCATCCCCCTTATTTAACTATGGCCTTAGGCGCTGGTTCTGTAACACCTTTGCAAATGGCATCTGCCTACAGTGTCTTTGCAAATGGGGGTTATCGCGTTGATCCATTCCTAATTAATAAGATGGTGGATTCAAAAGGCGTTGTGATTTTTGAGGCAAAACCAACTCATGCACGAGAAGACGCAACCCGTGTACTTGACGCTCGGACAGCTTTTGTAATGGATAGCATGTTGCAAGAGGTAACTAAGACTGGAACTGCCGCTAGTGCAAGAGCAAAATTGAGCCGAAACGATATTGCGGGTAAAACAGGAACCACCAATGATTCACATGACGCATGGTTTGCGGGATATAACCCTAAGGTAGTCGCAATTGCGTGGATTGGGTTTGACAAGCCTGCTAGTCTGGGTGATCGAGAGACGGGGGGCGGACTTGCTTTACCGATGTGGATTTCTTACATGGGCACGGCATTGAAGGATGAGCCACA
>CANISN010000121.1 GCA_947470165.1 Burkholderiaceae bacterium
GCTAAGATTTCTGCCAAAGGATTGAAAGATCATCTTGATAGAGAAATCAACGTCTGGGGTCCAGTTATTCGTAAAGCAAACATTCCAGATTAATTTCGGAGTAGTAGTCAACAAAAAAGCCAGCAGATCAAATCGCTGGCTTTTTTGTTGCCTAAAAATTTACTATTACGCTATTGAATTCACTAAATGATTTACTGAAGATTAGCCCGCCCTAAAGAGATAACTCGAGCGCGCTTTCTCGCGACGCTTGATATAGATAGCGCTTAAGGTTGCAAACAAGGCCCAAATAGCCAGGAAGGGGTCTAAGAGATAGTCCCAGAGATTTGCCGATTCATGCCAATGCGATGTCCAAGCAATCATTGCAATAGAAAAGATCCAAACACCTTTGTTCCAAGCAGCAAGGCCACAGAAAGTGGCAAAGAGAATCACTGAAATCAAGAAACCGATAGAGCCGTAGCCCCATGCATACGGGTCAAACATGCCAAAACCCAATGCCAGCGGGTAAAACAGAACAGCAATCAATGCAATTGGCACTTTAAACCCGAGCGGAGTCTTTTTGGCAAAAGGAAGTATCGAGCCCCACAGCAAGAGCATGCTCACAATACTGAGATCACCGGTGACACCACGGACATAAGCAGATAAGGGAAGCTCAAGAGACATACCAAGCGGCCAGAAGAATAGGTTACCCAATAGTAAGGCTAAAGCTAAGCGAGCAAAAATTGGAATCTCTATTGAGAATACCTTTTGCAAAAGAATAATTAACACTACCGCACAAGTAAGTGACATTTCTAGAAGTGCAATGGTTTGCAAATATGGATTCATCGTTGTGATTCCTTTTCTTTCAGACTGCTTGCTGAATACTTAAACCAAGCTGCTGGGAAGTAAATATGCTTAATTTTTTTTCTATCCCAGGTATAGGTAAGATGGGCATCATCACCATTAGATGAAATTAAAAATGGGTAAGAAAATTCTCGACGCAGACCATTGACTAAAGAGGCATCATCCTCGATTACCTGTATTACCTGCCATCGCTGAGAGTGAGGCTCCTGCATTACCATCACTAAGCGATGGCGCCCTACTTCAATATTATTGAGCACCATCAATTTCATACCATTAGCTAAAGTCAGTGCAGCAAGCGCTGCATTTGGATTTGGAATCTCTAGATCTTTTGCAGTAGTCCAAGACTGCCCAGCATCCTTGGTTTCACTAACTGGAATTTGCTTTACTTGAGAGCTAGATCGTGTCTGACGAAAGAATGCACCTACATCCTGCGCACTATCCACAAATACCACTGGCTGAATCGCGCCTCTACCAGCACTCATGCGACGTTTATCAATCACCCGGTTCTCTTCAATCCTGAGGAGCTCACCAAAGCGACCAATCCACTCGTGATATGCCGGCAAACCCAATCGTCCATCAGTAAAAGAAATAGCGGGCGACTTAACTAAGGTGCTCATATTAGTCAATGGGGAGCTAATTAAGCGCTGTGGCTGACCCCAAGTGAGCCCCTCGTCATCAGAAATCACAGAAGAAATTGAGCTACCTGCCCAACCCCCAATAGATACGGTTACGAAAAATAATTGGAGACGGCCATCGGCCATTCTTGCTGGAACGGGATTGCCTAATTTCGCAATGTAACGGGATAAACCTTTTTCTGCGCGGACTCGATCCATCACCACCGTTGGAGTACTCCATCTTGAAGTCTGCGAATCAAAGACAGCTGTATTGATTACTACATCCGGCGCACCCTCTCTACTACCCGCAAACCAGAAGGCCCTGACTGCGCCGTTTTTCAGGGAAATTAAGGATGCGGCATGTACTGAGGGTGCGCTTGTATCTGGCAGCCAATCCATACGCAGGCTTGGCTGAGCAGTTTTTACTAGCCCAGTATTTTTAAGCTCCTTCACTGACTTACCGACTTCTGTTAAATTCCGTGACTGCTCAGATCTAGCAATTCCTTCGACTGAATGAGCAACTTGAAATGGCGCCCACACTGGGCGACGATCAATATGGAGATAAGCTAATATTGAGGCGAGCAATAAGAAACAAAAGGTAAGCAGACGGCTCATCGACAAGCATCCTTTCCTGCCAAGGGTAGCGTCATTTTTGCAGGGGTAGAAATTAGATACTCATTCACAAACAGGTGTTCTCCAATATGACCCGTGAGTATCGCCGCAATCTCTGTATCTGAATGACGAGCTTTCATCTCCATGCGTTTACCAACAATCTTGCAAGATTCGCATAGCACAGGCTCTGTGCCTATCGGTGACTGCACAGCCACCAAGGGATAGGTATTACTCAGTAAATTAATTTGACTAGCATCTTTTGCAAGATAGCCATGCAATATTGCACCCGGTAGTAAAAGTCGATACTCCTCATCTTTGGCGCGATAGTCGCAAGGTACCCAAACATCTTGCCCTGCTACGCCTTGGATAGTCGATTGTTGATATCGACCTAAGGAAGCCTCTAGGGGCGACAGACTGCTAGTGAGAGCGCAATAACAAAAAAAGCACCCAGCCAAGGCTAAGGTCTTACAACGAGCTGAATTGAATAGCCCTAACAATACTAGAGCAATGGAGGCACTCATGAGACCCCAATGCCATAAGGAGTAACTCCAAATACCTGGCTTACCTAAGAAGCTCGATAACTGTAAATTTCCACCAACCCAAGTTAATGCGGCGAGCAATATTAATTGCAAGACTAATGCAATCCGAAATCCCCATAAGGGCAGCCGATCCCAGTACAAGGCAATCAAGGTGGCTAATGCTGGCATCACTGGCAGCAAGTAGCGACCAGAGCGTTGGCTCGGCATACTAAATATGATGAAGAAAGCTAAAGCGAGTAGTAATAGCAAGCTCTCTTCTAGGGAAATAAAGCGCCGCTCTCGCCAGCTCTGCAGCAAAGCAGAAATCAATACAAAAGTGAATAGACCTGCATTAGCCAGCGTCGTTAAAGCCAACATCCAAATACTGTCGCCGCCACGCACTAAATCTAAAAAATAGTTGGAGCTACGCGCTTCAAACTTGCCTGCATTTTCACCAAGAACAAATTCTTTCCAAACTGCCTCCGGAAATGGATCTAGAACAAACCAGAGTGCGAACATACCCAAGGCTAAAACAGCGATCAATAGTACTTTGTACAAGTCTTGCATCAAGACTTGCGGAAGACTCCACTCACGCCAGCGCCAATAAAATAATCCTAATGCTAATGAAGCTGGAACGATGTAAGCAAAGGACTTCGATAACAAAGCCATACCAAAGCAGACGCCTGCCAATAATGGGAAAAGTAGTTTGGAATCAAAAGCAGCCCTACCCCAATATAGAAGTGCAAAAAATGGCAGGCTTAGCCAAAATACTTCCGGGGGATCGGTCAGAAACGGGCGACCGTAGCGATAAGTTGCAAAAAAGGAGAGCCATACTAAAGCTGCTAGTAAACCAGTCTGTTTTTTGCCACTAAAACGAGTCACCGCCAGAAATAAGAAAAAAGCAGTTAAGCCGGTATATAAAACACTCGGCCAACGCAGCGCGAGTAGCGTCCAATCACTGCCCCACCCAGTACTGGCAATACCTTCCCAAAATACTAAAGGGGGCTTGGTATTTTTGATGCCATCCATCTCCGATTGCAAGGGTAACCATGCTCCTGCATCAGCAGTCATGCGAACAATATGCATGTATGGATATTCATCCCCATTTTTGGGGGCAAAGCGACTATCCAAACCATACAGATAGGTAAATACACCTAGAAGCAGGATAAAGATAGCGCTGCGGTAGGTAAAAGTGCCTCGCATATCCATAGTTTATAGGTCTTGATAGCGAAATCGTAAACCTTGGATCCAAACTACCCTTTTTTTACTCTAAACATATTGAAAATCAGTCTAAGTAAAAACACCAATCTTGAGCGCACTTGATTAATATAGAGCCATTAAGTATTGCCCCTTAAAACAGCTTTATGTAAGACGGAGACTATTCCTATGCGAGTGAAGTATTTAAAACCAATAGTTGTGGTAAGTGTTTTGCTTGGCCTAAGCCAATGGAGCGCACTCAGCGCTGCACAAACTGCCGACCAACTTTATAAACGCGGTTTAGCGGCAACATGCGCTAACTGTCATGGGACAGATGGCAAAGGAGTAGTTGATGCCGGAATGCCCCTAATTAACAACCTCACTAGCGAGCAAATGTTGGGGAAATTAAAGGCATATAAATCTGGGGCTTTAGAGGGCACCATCATGCCGCAAATCGCCAAAGGCTATACGGACGAACAACTCATCACTATTGCCAATCAACTTGGCAAAAAACAATAAGGAGGCGTCATGGATCGTCGACATTTTATAGGTCAGAGCGCTGCAGCAGTCGGTTTACTTGCCGGGCTTTCAAGCCAAACAAAAGCAGCTAATTTACAAAAAGCAGAAATCTTGGTAATTGGTGGTGGATATGGTGGTGCCACTGCCGCCAAATATTTACGCATGTTCTCCAACAATACTGCTCGAGTTACTCTGATTGAGCCAAACACCTCTTTTATTTCCTGCCCAATGTCCAATCTAGTAGTTGGAGGCTCGCGTACCATTGCAGAAATTACCTCGCCATACGACACTCTTAGCAAGCGTCATGGCATTAAGATTATTAAGGACAGCGTAGCGAGTATTGATGCCGATAAAAAAACGGTAACACTCGCCTCTGGCAAGACTTTACGTTATGACAAAGCAATCGTATCTCCTGGTGTGTCAATGAACATGAGTACGGTGGAAGGACTTGCACAAGCTAACAAGGACGGAGTTACTCTGCAGGCCTGGAAAGCAGGGCCAGAAACCGTCACCCTTCATAAACAAATCGCTGCTATGCGTGAAGGTGGTACTTTTGCCATCAGCATTCCGGAGGCTCCTTATCGTTGCCCTCCAGGACCTTACGAGCGTGCGTGCCAAGTGGCTAATTACCTTAAGCAACATAACCCCAAAGGTAAGGTACTAGTTTTAGATGCAAACCAAGATGTGGTGTCTAAGGGGGCCTTGTTCAAGAAAGTGTGGGCAGAGCAGTATGCTGGCATGATTGAGTACCGCCCAAAGAGCAATGTCATTGGCGTGGATGCCAAAAACAAAACTTTGAAACTTGAAGTAGAGGATGACATAAAGGCTGATGTTCTCAATATCTTGCCACAAATGGCTGCTGGTGAAATCGCTATCAAAGCCGGATTGGCAAACGCTAATGGTCGCTGGGCGAATGTCAATTTCCTGAACTTTGAATCGACCGCCCGCAAAGATATTCACGTGCTGGGTGACGCGATTCAAGTTGCGCCATTAATGCCCAAGTCTGGCCACATGGCTAATCAGCATGCCAAAGTAGCAGCGGCAGCGATCGTTGCAGAGCTGAGTGGCTGGGAAATCAATCCGGCCCCCGTTCTCACGAACACCTGCTACAGCTTTGTGAATAATCGAGAGGTGGTGCACGTTGCTAGCGTTCATCAATACAACGCGGCTGAGAAAACCTTTAAAACTGTTCCAGGTTCTGGAGGTTTATCACCTGCACCTTCGATTCTTGAGGGTATTTATGCTTGGGGTTGGGCTCACAATATCTGGGCTGATAGCCTTGGATAACCGTATTTTCTCCGATTATAAAAGAGGCTTCGGCCTCTTTTATAATGCCTAGAGAAGCTTAACCCTCCA
>CANISN010000122.1 GCA_947470165.1 Burkholderiaceae bacterium
AGGAAGGCTGCAGCAACACCTACAGCACCTTGCAGCAAGCCACCGCCATTATTTCTGAGGTCAAGAATGATGCCCTTGAGTTTTGGATCTTGATTTGCAAGATCGGATAATTTCTTGGCAAGATCTGGAACGGTGCGCTCCTGAAAGCTAGTCACCCTAACCCAGGCAATATTGTTATCCAATAGCTTGGCTTTGATAGATTGCACTTTGATCTCAGCACGAGTAATCGTTACCGGAAAGCTGCGCTCCTCACTTTTACGGAAGACAGTCAAAGTAATTTTGGTGCCTGGCGTTCCGCGCATGGTGCGGACTGCTTTATCAAGAGACATCCCACGAACTGGCTTGTCATCTAAGCGAGTGATGAGGTCGCCAGCTTGCAAACCAGCCCGCGCTGCAGGGCTATCTTCAATTGGGTTCAGAACTTTAACAACGCCATCTTCTGACGTAATCTCAATCCCAAGGCCAGCAAACTTTCCGCTGGTTTGTTCTTGCATTTCAGAAAAATCTTTTTTATCAAGATAGGTGGAGTGGGGATCAAGACTGCTCACCATGCCTTTGACGGCATCGGTTAGCAACTGCTTGTCCTCAATCGGTTCAACGTATTCACGTTTAATTTGAGCAAAGACATTAGATAGAGTTCGCAACTCATCCAAAGGCAACGTTGCCCCCTGTTGGGCAGTCGCTGATAACTGGATAGTGGCTGCAACCCCGGCGATAAGGCCAACCGCAACTAGGGCAAAGTTCTTCAAAAATGTGCGCATGTCTCTGTTTTACCTCAATCTAAATAAAAATGCTGAATCGGTTTTAGATTGTCATCAAGCTCGTAAATGAGCGGGATGCCATTAGGAACGTTAATTTCCATTATGTCCTTGTCAGAAACCTGGTCGAGATACTTTATTAATGAGCGAATACTATTACCGTGCGCTACCAGTAATACCCGCTTGCCTGCTTTGAGAGCGGGCGCAATCGATTCATTCCAAAGGGGCAAGACACGTTCAACATTGTCTTTTAAGCATTCGCCCAAAGGAATATCTGAAGCCTTGAGTTTTTCATAGCGATGATCCTTTTGGGGGTTGCGTTCATCGTCCGCTTCTAAGAGTGGTGGGCGAACATCATAGGAGCGACGCCAAATATGGACTTGCGCATCGCCATATTGAGTAGCCGTTTCTGCTTTATTTAGGCCAGTCAGTGCGCCATAGTGACGCTCATTTAATCTCCAGCTATGGATTACAGGTAGCCACATTAGATCCATTGTGTCTTGAACATGCCAGAGGGTACGGATAGCCCTTCTTAAAACTGAGGTGTAAGCGATATCAAACTCATATCCAGATTTGCGGAGGATTTCACCTGCAGCCAGGGCCTGTTGAGTGCCTTTTGGTGTCAAGTCAACGTCCGCCCAGCCGGTAAAGCGGTTTTCAAGGTTCCAGACAGATTCGCCATGACGAATAAGAACAAGTTGTTTCATAGAGCCATTCTATAATCCGATGATGAACTTTCTCTCTCAAATTGATAATTTAGCGCTCATCGCCCTCCTGATAGTTTCGGGCGCGGCACTCTTCCTTCCTACATTATCTACGCTAATCAGCGGAAAAGGCTTATCGCCTACCGAAGCGACCATTTGGATGAATCGTCGAAAAGCGGCGGTTTTAGACCTCCGCCCAGAAGACGCATTTAAAGCAGGTCATTTACCAGGCGCGAAGCATATTCCGTCCAGTGAAATAGCCGCTAAGATTGAAAAGCTCAAACTGGATCGCAAGAACCCACTGATTTTGGTTTGTGAAACCGGTGTGAGTTCCCGTAAAGCTATTACTGAAGTACAAAAGCTGGGTTTTGCTGAGGTGGGAGCCTTAGATGGCGGTGTTCAGGCTTGGCGGGCTGCAGCATTGCCATTAGTCAAATAATTCAGCGAGTCTTAGATATGTCACCAGTCACGATGTATAGCACTCAAGTTTGCCCCTACTGCGTTATGGCAGAGAAGCTTTTGCAGAAGAAGGGTGTTGCAAATCTAGAGAAGATTTTGATTGATCGGGATCCTGCGCAGCGTGAAATCATGATGACTCGTACAGGGCGTCGGACTGTCCCTCAAATTTATATTGGTGAGACCCATGTTGGCGGTTACGACGATTTAGTCGCTCTAGACCGTGCTGGTCAACTTGACCCATTACTGACTTAAAAATTTACTTAGAAAGTTTCTTATGATTGAACAAACCACCCCTGCTGCAGACGGAGCCGATACCCCAAAAGAGCCTGGTTTTCGTATTCAACGGATCTACCTCAAGGACTTATCCTTAGAGCAGCCAAATGCCCCACAAATTTTATTGGTTGCTGCTGAGCCACAAATAGAGGTTGAGGTTGATGTTGTTGTCACTCATCTGGGAGATGAGATTTTTGAAGTCGCCTTAATTTCGACAGTCACTGCCAAGGTTGAGAGCAAAGTACTCTTTTTAGTTGAGGCAAAACAAGCGGGTATTTTTGAATTTAGTAATATTCCTGCAGAGCAAATTGATCCTATGTTGGGCATTGCTTGTCCAACTATTTTGTATCCTTACTTGCGTTCAAATATTGCTGATACCATTAGCCGTGCAGGTTTCCAGCCCATTCATCTAAATGAAATTAATTTCCACGCAATGTATGAGCATCGCATCATGCAGGCTGCGCAAGCCGCTTCAACAGAAAGTGGCTCTGCCGATGAAAGCAAAATCATTCTTCCTCACTAAGGTGAGTTAGTTAAACCCCAAAGATCATGAAAGTGACCCTGCTTGGAGCTGGTTCTTGGGGTACTGCGATGGCCGCACAAGCTGCACGCTATCTTCAGTCGGGCGATGTTTGTTTATGGTCCCGAAGCTCTGAACAGTTAAGTAGTATTCAAAAGACAGGTGAAAATGCAGCCTTTTTACCTGGCGTTATTTTGCCCGCAGGCTTGCGACTAGAGAGCAGTTTTGAGCATGCCATTGAGCGCCTTTCTGAAAACGATCTCTTGGTGATTGCCACTCCGATGTCGGGTCTATCAGAAACAGCGGCGCAGGTATTGCGACTTGCAAAACATCCGCTTAATATCGTTTGGCTTTGTAAAGGCTTGGAGCCCAGTAGCACTTTATTGCCGCATCAAGTGGTGGAGCGTGAAGATAAGCTTCACAGCCATGGCCTTCAGCATTCCTATGGCGCTTTGTCAGGACCTAGTTTTGCGCAAGAAGTGGGTAATGGCATGCCATGTGCATTAACGATTGCCAGTAAATCTAATGTATTGTGCGACATCGTTCAGGGCGCATTTCATCACGGTAATATGCGGATCTATGCTAGCGATGATTTGGTCGGTGTTGAATTGGGTGGCGCTATTAAAAACATATTAGCAATTGCCGCTGGTATTGGCGATGGTTTAGATCTTGGCCTTAATGCGCGTGCTGCGGTTCTAACCCGTGGTCTTGCGGAGATGATGCGTTTAGTAAAGGCGGCTGGCGGCAGACCCGAGACCTGTATGGGATTAACTGGGGTAGGTGATTTAATTTTGACTGCTACTGGCGATCTTTCTCGCAATCGCCGTGTTGGCTTGGAGCTGGCAGCAGGAAAATCCTTACCTGAAATATTGAATAATTTAGGTCATGTTGCAGAAGGCGTCTTGTGCGCTCCAGCTGTGGCTAATCTCGCTACGCGCTTGGGTGTCGAGATGCCCATTACTGCCATGATGGGTGAAGTGTTATCTGGAACACTCTCGCCACATGACGCAGTTAAAAAACTCATGGGGCGCGACCCTAAAGTCGAAGCTTAATTTTCGACTAGCTCCCGCCCAGCAGTCCGTTTTGGCGCCAAGCTTCATACACCACAATTGCTACCGTATTCGAGAGGTTCAAACTACGGCTGCTATCTTGCATTGCTAAGCGCATTTGATTTGGTGCTGGAATGGCACTTCTAACTTCTTCTGTAATACCCTTGGTCTCTGACCCAAAAACAAAATAATCGCCAGGCAAGTATTTACCATCATGAAACTTTCCAGACCCCTTGGTCGTTAAGGCATAAATATGCTCAGGCTGGGGTTGCTCATTTACAAGAAATTGCGCCCAGCTTTGATGTACCTTCACTTTGGCAAACTCGTGATAGTCCAAGCCTGCCCTACGAAGTTTGGCATCCTCCATCGGAAAGCCTAGTGGCTCAACTAAATGCAACTTCGCACCCGTGTTTGCACACAGACGAATGATGTTCCCTGTATTGGGCGGAATTTCTGGTTCGAATAAAACAATATTAAACATGCTCTGCTCTTTATGACGTTCATTGGTGTATTGGGCGAAGTGTTCTCAATAAGACCCAATTAATCACTCTGGATACGCCATTGTCCTTCAGAATGCGTGCGATCTCATTTAAGGTGGCACCACTAGTCATGACATCATCAAACACAATGACAGTTGCAGACTCTAGATGCCCTCTGTATTGAGGATTGATATAGAACATTTCCTGAATCGCTTTATAACGATTTATTCGGTTTTCATTTGCTTGCTGTTGTTTGTGGTGGTGCCGTAACAAGATATAGGGATTTTTATGAATTGAGCGTGCGCAGCGAATACGTCTAGCTAATTCCCAGGCTTGATTAAATCCTCGGGCGCAGAGCTTTTCTTGGCTCAGAGGTACTGGCAGCAAATAAGTGGCCTGACGACTTGTTAGGCTTTCAGTCATTAGTTGATTCCATGCTGATGCAAGCCCATGTGCGCAGGCAAGACGACCTTGATACTTGAGTTGATGCAAAGCAGTTTGCAGCATTCCCTCATAGCGATCGAGGCAGTAGGTTTCATCAAAATAGGGTGGATGAGTTTCGCACTCAAGACAGCGATGTTCTCCAATCTCCTTTGCTGTTAAGGTAATGCCGCATTGCTGACAACATTCATAATTTGATAACTGTTCTGTAATCAATAAGGTGGCGCAATGAGTGCAGAGAATGTGGTCTTGAAATACCTTACAAACAATGCAGGCGCTTGGCAATATGTGAGAACAAATTAATTGGAAAATATTCTCTATTGGACGCATGGGTCGCTGAGTATACTGAGCCAATGACCCAATCAATTAGATGGCTTCAGGATGAAGTTGCAGACCGTATGTTGCAGAAATTAGATATCGTGAAGTTGCAGGTAAAAGAAGTGCTCGTCATTCCAGATTTCCTTGGGACGCATGGGCAGTTTCTGACAAAACGTTTTCCAGGGATTTGTTTTTATAGCGCTCCAGAGATTGAATTATCGGGTATTGATTTATTGAAATTGCGGATCACTCGTTTTTGGAATTCACGTCTGAAGTCCTCCTCTCTGGTTTCTCTGGATGACTACAAAAAAACGGGTCGAATTAATCTTCCTGACAATTCTGTTGATTTGGTATTGAGCGTTTTGTTCATGCAGGATTTAGCCGACCCAAAGCATTTTTTACAGGAGTGTTGGCGAGTGCTAAAAGAGGGGGGCTTGCTGACATTAAGTTATTTGGGCCCTGATACTGCCAAAGAGCTTCGCTCCGAAAGTTTGTTTCAGCAACTACCGCTGAAGAATTTGTCTAGTCCTTGGGATATGCACGATATGGGAGATGCCCTGCTGGGTGAGCGTTTTTCTGACCCTGTGATGGATATGGAGTTTTTGGGTTTGGATTATGACTCTGACAGCATTCTTCTATCAGACGCAAGAG
>CANISN010000123.1 GCA_947470165.1 Burkholderiaceae bacterium
TAGAGCAGTTAAATGAATTGGCTCAGATAGCTGCCTTACCAGAAGTTGCCGCTTTATCAAATAATCCAAAAGTATCTGCGGATGATCTAAGCAAGCTACTATCTGGCATGGTGAAGACAAAGCTTGACGGCAAAATCGCAAGCTTTTTAAGTCTTGTAAATCAAAACCACCGCTTATCAGCTATCCCTGAAATTGCTAAACAATTTGAGGCAATGAAGAATAAGAGCGAGGGCGCAGCAGAAGTAATGATTACTAGCGCATTCCCATTAGAGGGTTCTGCGTTAAATGATTTGTTGTCAAGTTTGAAGAAACGCTTTGGGGGCAAAGAATTGCGCCCAACTATCCAAGTAGATCCAGAATTGATTGGCGGAGTTCGCATTCAAGTTGGAGATGAGGTAATGGATAGTTCAGTTAAGGCACAGCTAGCCCAAATGCAAGCAAGTCTTGGCGCATAAGTTATCCCATTAAGAACATACGAAATAAGACCCAGGAGTAAGTAATGCAACTCAACCCTTCCGAGATCAGTGAGCTGATCAAAAGCCGAATCAGCGAAATGGGTGTTGATTCCCAACTTCGCAACGAAGGTACTGTAATTTCAGTGACCGACGGTATTTGCCGTGTACATGGCTTGTCTGGTGTTATGCAGGGCGAAATGTTGGAATTCCCTAACAACACAATCGGCCTTGCCTTGAACCTTGAGCGTGATTCAGTTGGCGCTGTGGTGTTGGGTGAGTACATCCATATTAAAGAAGGCGACCCAGTTAAATGTACGGGCCGTATTTTAGAAGTTCCAGTTGGACCAGAGTTGCTCGGCCGCGTTGTAAACGCACTCGGTCAGCCAATTGATGGTAAGGGCCCAATCAATACCAAGTTGACTGACTTTATTGAAAAAGTTGCTCCAGGCGTTATCGCACGGCAATCCGTTAGCCAGCCAGTACAAACTGGGTTGAAGGCGATTGATGCGATGGTTCCAATCGGTCGCGGTCAGCGCGAGCTGATCATTGGTGACCGCCAAACAGGTAAAACAGCAGTTGCGGTTGACGCGATCATTAACCAAAAAGGTAAAGGTGTTTATTGCGTTTACGTAGCGATTGGTCAAAAAGCTTCCACGATTGCTAACGTTGTTCGCAAGCTCACAGAGCTAGGTGCAATGGAATACACGGTGGTAGTTGCTGCGAGTGCTTCTGAGTCTGCAGCAATGCAATACCTTTCAGCATATGCTGGTTGCACAATGGGTGAATACTTCCGTGATCGTGGTGAAGATGCATTGATCGTTTATGACGACTTAACAAAACAAGCCGTTGCATACCGTCAGATTTCTTTGCTCTTGCGTCGCCCACCAGGCCGCGAAGCTTACCCTGGCGATGTGTTCTATCTTCACTCCCGTTTGCTTGAGCGCGCTGCTCGTGTAAATGCCGATTACGTTGAGAAGTTTACGAACGGTACAGTTAAAGGCAAGACAGGTTCGTTAACTGCACTGCCAATTATTGAAACTCAAGCTGGTGACGTTTCTGCATTCGTTCCAACCAATGTGATTTCGATTACTGACGGCCAGATCTTCTTGGAAACCGACTTATTTAACGCTGGCGTACGTCCTGCGATTAACGCCGGTATTTCTGTGTCACGTGTTGGTGGCGCAGCTCAAACTAAAGTTATTAAGAAGTTGTCTGGCGGTATTCGTACCGACTTAGCACAGTATCGTGAATTGGCAGCGTTTGCCCAATTTGCTTCTGATCTTGACGAAGCAACTCGTAAGCAGTTAGAGCGCGGTCGTCGTGTTACCGAATTGTGTAAGCAGGCTCAGTACAAGCCTTTGCAGGTTTGGGAAATGGCAGCTTCACTCTACGCTGTCAATAACGGCTTCTTTGATGACCTTGAAGTGAAGAACGTATTGCCATTCGAAAAAGGCTTGCAAGATCATTTGAAATCTAAATACGCTGATTTGGTTGGTCGTATTGAAGAGACTAAAGAATTGAGCAAGGATGACGAGGCCGCCTTACGTGCCGCAATTGAGGATTACAAGCGTTCAGCCTCTTTCTAAGAGAGCCCGCATAAATCATGGCAAGCACAAAAGAAATACGATCTAAGATCAAGAGCGTGCAAAATACGCGCAAGATCACGAAGGCAATGGAAATGGTCGCAGCATCCAAGATGCGCCGCGCCCAAGAGCGGATGCGTAATGCGCGCCCATATGCTGAAAAAATTCGTGAAATTGTAGCCAATCTTTCCAAAGCAAATCCTGAGTTCCGCCCTGCTTACATGGCGATTCGTGAAGTGAAGAAAATTGGCACAATCTTGGTTACAACGGACAAAGGTTTGTGCGGTGGTTTAAATACCAACGTATTGCGTCTGATTGCAAACCAAGTGCGCAATATGGAGGGCAGCAATATTGGCATTGAATACACTGCCATTGGTTCAAAAGGCCTCCAGTTTTTAAATCGCTCTAAGGCAAAACTCATTTCTCAAACAATTCAGATTGGCGATACGCCACACATGGATGTTTTGATTGGCGCAATTACTGCCCAGTTGGAAGCGTTTGAGCGCGGTGAAATTGATGCTGTTTATTTGGCATACACCCGCTTTGTCAATGCAATGAAGCAAGAGCCTATTCTAGAAAAACTCTTACCTTTGGAATCGGCAGCATTAACTCCAGAAGAAAAGGCGGGCAACTCTTGGGATTACATTTACGAGCCAGATGCTGAGTCTGTCTTAAATGGCCTACTAAAGCGCTACGTAGAGGCAATGATTTATCAAGCTGTTGCTGAAAACATGGCTTCAGAACAATCTGCACGGATGGTCTCAATGAAGGCTGCCTCAGATAATGCGAAGAATGTAATTGGCGAATTGCAATTGGAATACAACAAAACACGACAAGCTGCCATTACTAAAGAGTTGTCAGAGATTGTTGGCGGAGCGGCTGCGGTTTAAGCGGTTAGCGTTTAGGAATACGAAAGAATTCAGGAATTAAAAGCGGAGAAATGCGATGAGTAACGGAAATATCGTGCAGTGTATCGGTCCAGTGGTGGACATTCAGTTCCCACGCGACAAAATGCCAAATATTTATGATGCCTTGACATTAGTTGAAAGCGGAGAAAAATCATTTGCTGAAAAAGGCTTGACCTTTGAGGTGCAACAACAAATTGGCGACGGCGTAGTTCGTGCGATTGCCATGGGCGCAAGTGATGGTTTACGTCGCGGAATGGAAGTTGCCTCTACAGGTAAGCCAATTTCAGTCCCGGTTGGTCCAGCAACACTGGGTCGCATCATGGATGTTTTAGGGCGTCCAATTGATGATGCAGGTCCGATTGCTACTGAAGAGCGTCGCGCTATTCACCAGCCGGCACCAAGGTTTGACGAACTCTCCCCTTCTGTTGACTTGTTGGAAACTGGTATTAAGGTTATTGACTTGGTTTGCCCGTTTGCTAAAGGCGGTAAGGTTGGCTTGTTCGGTGGTGCGGGTGTTGGTAAGACCGTGAACATGATGGAATTGATTAATAACATTGCTAAGCAACACTCAGGTTTGTCTGTATTTGCCGGTGTTGGTGAGCGTACTCGTGAAGGGAATGACTTCTATCACGAGATGAAAGAATCTAACGTTATCGACAAAGTAGCGATGGTCTTTGGTCAGATGAACGAGCCCCCCGGCAACCGTTTGCGTGTTGCGTTGACTGGTTTGACAATGGCTGAAGCATTTCGCGACGAAGGCCGTGACATTTTGTTCTTCGTTGATAATATTTACCGTTTCACACTCGCAGGTACTGAAGTATCTGCGTTATTGGGTCGTATGCCTTCAGCTGTGGGTTACCAGCCAACATTGGCTGAAGAAATGGGTAAGTTACAAGAGCGTATTACTTCAACTAAGACTGGTTCAGTTACTTCTATTCAGGCCGTTTACGTACCTGCGGATGACTTAACTGACCCGTCACCGGCGACAACCTTCTTGCACTTAGACTCCACAGTGGTGTTGTCACGTGATATTGCTGCTTTGGGAATTTATCCAGCGGTTGATCCATTGGACTCAACTAGCCGTCAGTTGGACCCACAAGTAGTTGGTCAAGAGCACTATGACGTAGCTCGTGAAGTTCAGATGACTTTGCAGCGTTACAAAGAGTTGCGCGACATTATTGCTATTTTGGGCATGGATGAGTTGTCACCAGAAGATAAATTAGCTGTGTCACGTGCACGTAAGATTCAGCGTTTCTTGTCCCAACCTTTCCACGTTGCTGAGGTGTTTACTGGTTCACCAGGCAAATACGTACCATTAAAAGAAACTATTCGCGGTTTCAAAATGATCTGCAGCGGTGAATTGGATCACTTGCCAGAGCAAGCGTTCTATATGGTGGGTTCAATTGATGAAGCCATCGAGAAAGCTAAGAAGCTTTAATCGAACTCATCTAGGGAAATTATGTCAACCATACGCGTCGATGTAGTAAGTGCTGAGCAATCTATTTTCAGCGGAGAAGCCAAGTTTGTTGCGCTTCCTGGCGAGAATGGTGAGCTCGGTATTTTGCGTGGCCACACTCCTTTGATTACACGCATTCGTCCAGGTTCAGTTCGTATTGAAAAAGCTGATGGTGATGAAGAGTTTGTATTCGTTGCAGGTGGCTATTTAGAAGTGCAGCCAGACCATGTCACTGTATTGGCTGACACCGCCATTCGCGGACACGATCTTGATGAAGCCAAAGCTAACGAAGCTAAGAAACGCGCTGAAGAAGCTATGCAGAATCGTGGTACTGACTTTGATATGGCCTTAGCACAGTCAGAGTTTGCTATGGCAGCAGCACAATTAGCTGCAATTGCTCGTTTCCGTCGTAAAAAGTAAGGGTAGAACATTTTCTTGTTGTCAAATGACAGATTTTTAAAAGCCTGCTTGGGCGAAGCGGTTGATCAAACCCCCCTGTGGCTCATGCGCCAAGCTGGTCGGTATCTCCCGGAGTACAATGCAACCCGATCTAAGGCTGGTAGCTTCCTTGGCCTTGCTAAAAATCCAGCTTACGCTACAGAAGTAACCCTCCAACCTTTGGATCGATACCCCTTAGACGCAGCGATTTTGTTCTCCGATATTTTGACCATTCCCGATGCTATGGGTTTAGGGCTGAAATTCACTGCAGGCGAAGGCCCAAGCTTTGATCATCCCCTTCGTACCGAGGATGCAGTTCAAAAATTACGTATTGCGGATATGAATCAGCTCAAATACGTATTTGATGCTGTTTCTGAAATTCGTAAGGCATTAATTCAAGATGGCAAGCAACGAGTTCCATTGATTGGTTTTTCTGGAAGCCCATGGACGCTGGCCTGCTACATGATTGATGGTTCCGGTTCTGACGACTTTCGTCATGCCAAGACCATGATGTTCACCCGCCCAGATTTGCTAGAACATATCCTTGATATCAATGTGCAGTCAGTTGCGAACTATTTGATTGAGCAAGTAAAAGCAGGTGCACAGGCGCTCATGATTTTCGATACCTGGGGGGGCTTACTTCCAGATGGCTGGTACCAGCGGATGTCTTTGGCTGCAATGCAAAAAGTCATTGCATTGTTACCTCGTGAATATGAGGGGCGCAAGATCCCCGTTATCATGTTTACGAAAGGCGGCGGGATTTGGTTAAGCGATATGGCCCAAGTTGGTGCAGATGTTATTGCGA
>CANISN010000124.1 GCA_947470165.1 Burkholderiaceae bacterium
TACTTTCTGGACTCAGTTTGGGCAAGTACTCAAGGAGGGTGTGGGTGAAGATCAGCCCAATCAAGAGCGCATCTTAAAGCTCCTGCGTTTCGCAAGTACGTTCACTGATTCTGCTGATCAAATAGTTTCTTTGACTGAATATATCGCACGCATGAAGGAAGGTCAGGACAAGATCTATTACGTTACGGGCGATACATTTAATGCTGCTAAAAATAGCCCACATTTGGAGATCTTCCGCAAGAAGGGTGTTGAGGTACTGTTACTCTCTGATCGAGTAGACGAGTGGATGCTTTCTTTCTTTACTGAGTTTGATGGCAAGCATATGACTTCAGTAGCCAAGGGTGGACTCGATCTTGGCAGCTTAAGCGATGAAAAAGAAAAAAAAGAGCACGAAGCAACAGAAAAGAGTTTTAAGGATTTGCTTGATCGCATGAAGTTAGCTTTGGATGACAAGGTGAAAGATGTTCGTGTTACTTTCCGGTTAACAGATTCACCTGCGTGTTTAGTTTCTGATGAGAATGAACTCTCTGGTAATTTATTGCGTATGCTCAAGGCAGCAGGTCAGCAAGCACCGGATACAAAGCCGATCTTAGAGATCAACCCAGAGCACCCCTTGCTCTTGAAGCTCAAGTCAGACGATAAACAATTTGATGAATGGACTCAGGTCTTGTTTGATCAGGCCCTACTGTCCGAGGGCGGTCAGTTAAATGATCCTGCTGCATATGTAAAGCGGATTAATCAGTTATTGCTTTCTTAATACGCTAGAGCCTTAAAGAAAAACCCGACTTGCCGTTCAAGCAAGTCGGGTTTTTTGCAACGGCTAGAACTTCATCTAGTTTATGCAGCTTGCAGAGGAGTCCTAACTTCTAGTTAGGCGCCCTAGCTGGCTGATTACTTTTTCCAGTCTTATTGCCAGAGTTGTATTCAGAAGCCTGCAACTTTTTTATGATCTTTTCTTTTATGGGTCTAAATTTCACAATAAACCTATTTATAGTAGGAAATTGCACTAAATAGGTGCGCTAATCTTCAAAATTAGCCTTTCTATTCCCCATAATGATGCAAAAAACATAAGGGGGTTATTTCAATGGAAACTTTGAAATCAGGTAGTGACGTTCTATTTATCTTGCTCGGCGCCATCATGGTTCTAGCGATGCATGCAGGTTTTGCGTTCCTAGAATTGGGTACTGTTCGGAAAAAGAACCAGGTGAACGCCTTGGTCAAAATTTTGGTCGACTTCGCAGTGTCAACCATTGCTTATTTCTTTATTGGCTACAGCATTGCTTATGGGGTGGACTTTTTCTCTGGTGCAGAACTGCTGGCCGAGAAAAATGGCTATGAGTTAGTCAAATTCTTTTTCTTGCTGACCTTTGCTGCGGCTATTCCAGCTATTATTTCTGGCGGGATTGCAGAGCGCGCAAAGTTCAATCCTCAATTAATTGCCACCTTTATCTTGGTTGGTTTTATTTACCCTTTCTTTGAGGGTATTGCCTGGAATCAGCACTACGGAATTCAAGCATGGATTAAGTCTCTGACCGGAGAAGAGTTTCATGACTTTGCTGGATCAATAGTGGTGCATGCGGTGGGCGGTTGGATTGCCTTGCCTGCCATTATTCTTCTGGGCGCGCGACGCGGTCGTTATACCAAAGATGGAAGTGTTGCTGCACATCCACCGTCAAGCATTCCATTCTTGGCTTTGGGTGCGTGGATTTTAGCGGTGGGTTGGTTTGGATTTAATGTGATGAGTGCGCAAACCATCGATAAGGTGAGCGGCTTAGTGGCAATGAACTCTTTAATGGCCATGGTTGGTGGCACTCTAGCTGCTTGGGTAGTTGGGCGAAATGATCCTGGCTTTACTTACAACGGCCCTTTGGCTGGTTTGGTTGCAGTATGTGCAGGCTCAGATTTAATGCACCCTATGGGCGCTTTAGTGGTTGGCTTAATTGCTGGCGCACTCTTTGTCTTCATGTTTACCTTAGTACAAAACCGTTGGAAGATTGATGATGTGCTGGGTGTTTGGCCTTTGCATGGTTTATGCGGCTTATGGGGTGGTTTGGCTGCAGGTATCTTTGGGGCAAAAGCCTTAGGCGGTCTTGGCGGTGTTACCTTCCTGGGCCAGCTGATTGGTAGTGGCTTAGGAGTTGGGATTGCCCTCCTGAGCGGTTTTATAGTCTATGGCTTGCTAAAAGTGATTTTGGGGCTCCGCATGTCACAAGAGGAGGAATATGACGGTGCAGATTTGAGTATTCACCGTATTTCATCTACTCCAGATCGTGAGTCTAGCTGGTAGTCTTTCTTGAATATAGCCATTACCTATAATGAGTCATGGCTATATTTGAACTAGATGGAAATGCTCCTCACTTGGCGGATGGAGCTTGGGTTGCCGAGAGCGCAGAAGTAATCGGTAGGGTTGAGCTGCATGTCAACGCCAGCATCTGGCCCAAGGTGGTTATCCGTGGTGATAACGACCTTATACAAATTGGCGAGGATAGTAATGTGCAAGATGCTTCTATCTTGCACACCGATCCAGGTTACCCACTCATTATTGGTAAGCGTGTGACTATTGGTCACAAAGTGATGTTGCACGGCTGCCAAATTGGCGATGGTAGTTTGGTAGGAATTGGTGCTGTGATTTTGAATGGTGCCAAAATCGGTAAGAATTGTTTAGTGGGTGCGGGTGCCTTAGTAACTGAAGGTAAAGAGTTTCCGGATGGCTCCATGATTTTAGGCTCACCTGCTAAGGCGGTAAAAACACTCACGCCAGAGCAGATTGCCGGTATCGAAGATATTGCTGGACGTTATGTTCAAAATGCACAGCGATATCAACAGACTCTGAAGAAGATTGCTTAGCTACCTCACCGTCAATTAACCTCTACCCACAAAGGGCATATTTGTTGCCATGATTGTCATCGAGAGAATATTGCTCTCCAATGGTAGTTGAGCCATGTGTAAGACAGCTTCTCCAACATGATCTACATCCATACGCGGCTCAACTTTGATTGATTGATCGGCTTGCATAATGCCAGCAGCCATACGCTCAGTCATTTCTGTTGCAGCATTACCAATATCGATTTGACCGCAAGCAATATTGAATGGACGACCATCTAGGGAAATGGTTTTTGTCAAACCACTAATTGCATGTTTAGTCGCAGTGTAAGGTGCCGACATTGGTCTTGGGGCATGGGCAGAGATAGAGCCATTGTTAATAATTCGGCCACCTTGAGGAGATTGGGCTTTCATCATACGGATCGCTTCTTGTGAGCATAAGAAAGCGCCACAAAGGTTTGCATTAACAACATTCATCCATTGCTCGTATGTCAAATCTTCCATTGGAACCGCCGGCGCACCAATGCCCGCATTATTAAAAAGCACGTCGATGCGACCAAAGCGTTCCTTGAGGGCGGCAAACAATTTCTTTACTTGTTCTGGTTGTCCAACATCACAAGCAACGGCTAAGCAGTTGTCATTTGTACCACCAATATCTGCAATTGCTTTTTGAAGTCTCTCTAAATTTCGTCCCGTGAGTACAACACGATAGCCCGCTTTTAGAAGGGCTTTGACTGCAGCCCTTCCAATACCTACGCCTGCCCCAGTGACGAGCGCTACTTTATTATTTGTTGGTAGCATCGTTTTCTTTCTAATGTAATGTTTCAGATAAATTTAATATTGCTTTATATTCGCTTTAGTAATGGTAATGGTAAAGCAGTTTTATAGCGCACCTGTTTTAATGCAAAGCTAGAGCGAAATTTTTCGAGCGAGTCCATACGCTTATAAGTACATGAACTGGAGATTTTTAGATGTCCCTTATTCAAAAGCTCAAAGCACGCGCTGCTAACAATAATCCCGTGCGCGTGGGTATCATCGGCGCCGGAAAATTTGGCTCTATGTATCTTTCGCAAGCGCCACGGACGCCAGGCATTCATCTGGTTGCGGTTGCTGATTTATCTCCTGCGCGCGCAAAAGAATCTCTTGCTCGTGTAGGTTGGGATACAGCTCGCTATAGCGCTAACTCGCTCCAGGATGCAGCTAAGTCAGGAGCCACTTTTGTGACTGATGATGCAGAAAAAATGATTGCTAGTGAGCATATTGATATTGTGATTGACTCCACAGGCAGTCCATCTGCTGGTATTCGTCATGCGCTACTTTGTATTGATCATCGTAAGCACATCATTATGGTCAACGTTGAGGCAGATGTTCTAGCTGGACCCTTACTAGCTCGCAAAGCAGCAGAAGCTGGCGTAATTTATTCAATGGCTTCAGGCGATCAGCCTGCCCTCATTGCAGAATTAGTGGATTGGGCAAGAACAATTGGCCTAGAAGTAGTCTGTGCAGGTAAGGGGACTAAATATCTGCCTATTTACCATCAGTCCACGCCAGATACAGTTTGGGGTCATTACGGATTTTCACAAGAGCAGGTAGCTGGTGGAGACTTTAATGCGCAGATGTTCAATTCATTTTTAGATGGCACTAAATCAGCGCTGGAAATGGCAGCGGTATCGAATGCTTGCGATTTAAATCCTCCGAGTAATGGGCTGGAGTTCCCACCTTGTGGAGTAGATGATTTGCCACATATCTTCCGCCCAGTATCAGAGGGCGGTATTTTGACTCAAAAGGGGACAGTTGAAGTGGTGTCTTCAGTTGAGAGAGATGGCCGTCCAGTATTTAGAGATTTACGCTGGGGTGTTTTTGCAGTGTTTGAAGCCCCCAGTCAATATGTAATTGACTGCTTCGCACAATATGGCTTAAAAACAGATAGCACTGGTAAATATGCGGCGATGTATAAGCCTTATCACTTGATTGGCTTGGAACTTGGTATATCTGTTGCAAGTATTGCAGTACGTGGGGAGGCTACAGGAGCAACTGGCGACTGGAAAGGTGATGTTGTTGCTACTGCTAAGCGCGCTTTAAAAGCTGGTGAGAAGCTTGATGGAGAAGGTGGCTTCACTGTTTATGGAAAACTCATGACGGCCGCTGATTCATTAAAGCTCGGAGCACTTCCGATTGGCTTGGCACACAATATGATTCTGAATAAGGAGATTCCAATAGGAAAGCCGGTGTGCTGGAGTGATGTTGACTACGATGCTACTCACCAGGCAATTCAATTTCGACGTGAAATGGAAAAATTATTCCGCCAATAAAAATGTTCTTTTTTAGTTTGCATTAACCCCTGCTTTAGCGCATAGCCACTCTTTAAAGAGTTTAATTTTTGGACTATTTTTTACATTTGATTTAAAGGATAGAAAGTGGGTTCTATCAATAGTCGGTAAGAAGATATCTTTCCCAAGCTCTACAAGCTCGCCGCGTGAAAGCTCTCTCTCGGCAAAGCGCACACTCTCTAAAACGGCACCAATTCCGTCTACTGCAGCTGATACTGAAAGCGCGGCACGATCAAAAGACATCTTTCTGGTCGAGGGATTTTTAAGGTGATGGATTTCAAACCACTTTTCCCAAGTATGGTGATTTAAGGAAGACTCAATGAGCGTAAGCTTGCTCATCAGCTCTTCTACAGGAATGCCAGCATCAATGAGTTCGGGCGCGCATAGTGGAACAATTTTTTCTTCACCTAAAGACAAAGATGTGATGCCGGGTCCTTCATGACTGAATTGATATGAGATAGCAATATCTATTTCTTGATTACGCA
>CANISN010000125.1 GCA_947470165.1 Burkholderiaceae bacterium
ATATATGTACAATGTACATATGATTTCATTGCGATTTGAATGGGAGCCTCGAAAAGCTTCAGCTAATCTAAAAAAGCACGGCGTTTCATTTGAAGAAGCAAAATCGGTGTTTTATGATGAAAGTGCTAAGTTAATCTCTGATCCTGATCATTCGGAATCTGAAGACAGATTTATCTTGCTGGGAGTGAGCCATTCTCTTCGTGTGATTTTGGTTTGCCATTGTTATCGAAGCGAGGGTAATGTCGTTCGTATTATTTCGGCTCGTAAGGCAACTCCTAAAGAGTCAAAAGCTTATTAAAGGTGATGAAGATGCGTAAAGAATATGATTTCTCAAAAGCTCGTAAAAATCCCTATGCTTCCATGCTCAAGAAGCTTATAACCATTAGATTGGATGAGGATTCAGTGAGTTAATTCAAATCTGTATCAGAAGAGGTGGGCATTCCTTATCAAAGCCTCATTAATCTCTATTTGAGAGATTGCGCCGCTTCGCATAAGAAATTGAACCTTAGCTGGAAGTAGTCTAGAGGTAGGATGAGAAGCTCCTGTGGCCCTGGTCGGCTCCGCTCCGGGCCACCAAGATTTAAATAATGCCCTACTTTATGCGGGACATTATTCTTTTGGCTTTCAACATTTTTAGGCCGGCTATAGATTGATGTTAAGGTTTTGGGATGAACTGCAAAGAATGTAAATTTTTCTATATTACCTGGGACAAGAAGTTTCCCTATGGCTGTAGGCTCTATGAAATAAAATCCAAGACAACCCCAGACGCTCAAGTTTTGGTAAATACCGGCATAGCCTGTCTAGGCTATCAGCCCAAAATTATGAAGAATTTGTAGTGTTGGGTGCGGTCTGACACTCTTTCTCTCAGATATTCCCATCAAGAAGCGCTCTTTAAAAGGACAGTTTTGTGTGATGAGATTTATCATCCCAGCTTAAGTCGACGTCATTTAAAACAACTTTTGTTAAGATGGCTCATTTCAAAGTATTGCCAATGTTGTATTTAAACGCATAAATCCATATACATAATTTTATTTCTAGTTAAAAAGGTTGCCATATGAATGTAAAAAATATTATTGGCTTAGTCGAAAAATTATTTCTAATAATTATTGCGGTATTTACTATTGCTGCAATGGGTCAAGAAATTTATTCTCTCATTAGCAATCGTCGTGTTGAGCTGCAGGATCTTTTGCTTATGTTTATTTATGCGGAGGTACTTGGGATGCTGGCAGCCTTTTATTCTAGCCATCGCATTCCAATAACAATACCTTTATTTATTGCAATGACTGCATTGAGTAGGTTAATTATCCTTCAGGGAAAAGATGGAAATCCTTCAATATTGCTCTATGAGAGCGGGGCTATCATCTTGATTGCAGGAGCTTGTTGGATTATTAGTCGTGTCAATATAGATAAAGAGAATCAGTAGTACCAATGAGTGAACAATAAACATTGGTGCTACTGATAATATTGAATTGAGTAGCCTCGACCCCAGTCAATTCAATCTTGGGCCACATAAAATCTAGACTACTCAAATGCTGGGTTATATTCATCTCATCTATCAATTAATAAGCATTCTTTAAAAGGGGCAGTTTTATCTATAGAGATATGCCATATTTATACAACCCATACGTCAATATAAGTAACACTCATTAAAGGGCTTCACTTTATATGTCGTTTTAAGTAGCTTTCGATCAGATTTTCTAAGAGCGGCAATATTCAAATCTATGAAATATGCAAACGAAATATTCTTCCTTGTTTTTGCCCTAATCCTATGGGGATTAGTATATGGTTCAAGGTTCATATTAAGGTCGGACAAGGCTAGCCAACCCGAAAAATTTTGGCTAACTGCCCTAACGCTTAATGCTACTACATTTGTGCTCTTTGCAGTAGCATCAACAATATCCTTATCTTTACTTACGTTGGCAAACACCTGTTTTATTGCAAACTTTGTTTACTTTGGATTATTTTGCCGCTCTCTTAATAATCAAATTCCAAAAAAAACCAACATTATTGTTCTTGTAGGTTTGTTGGTTTTCGCTGCTTTATTTGAATATTTAAGACAGAAGGGATTATTTATACAAAGGGTGGGTTTAGTTAGCCTTATAGCAGCCTCTTGTTTTATCTGGGAGCTTATAGAGTTAAGACGTCTTAAAAGAGTCAACTCTACTCAACTAAGGTTTTTGTTTTACACCGTTGCTATTGAATTAATCCTTACTATTGCCAGACTTGTAGCTTTATATATTGACGGTGGGTTATCTACTGTTAACTTATATCAAGAAGGTGTAATTAGCTCAGCAATTAGGTGGGCTTGGCTTGGTATCTCAATCCTATCTTATGTAGCGGTTCTTGGTTATTGGCTAGAAAAAATTAGCCATGAAAAGAATAAAACCGTAGATGAAAATTTCAAAATTACCGAGCTCTTAAAAGAAAAAGAGCGCCTCATCTATGGCCTAATGAAAGCTAACAAAACATCAGCTACAGGCGCACTATCAGCATCGATTGCCCATGAACTCAATCAGCCTCTTGGGGCATCAAATCTCAACATCCAGTTTCTAAAAATGAAATTAGAAAAAGGTGCGCTTAATCCAGATTTAGGCAGGGAAATTTTAAATTCCCTGGAGGCCGACAATAATCGTGCGGCAACGATTGTTAAATCGCTCAGATCAATATTTTTTGATGGCAATACAAATGCCGAAGAGGTTGAATTGGGCAGTTTAATATCTAAAGTATTAGATATCGTTAAGCCAGAACTCAAGAGTAAAAACATCCAACTACAACTACGAGTTGATGATGGCTTAGTGATTAAAGTTAATCCGGTAGAAGTAGAACAAGTGATATTGAATTTATTGAATAATGCCATCCAGGCTTTGGCTAATTCGGGAACGCTCCAGCGCCGGATAGCCATAGAAGCTATTAGGACCGGAGAATCAGTCCACTTCAGTGTTTCTGATAATGGGCCAGGTGTTTTGGTCGAATTCAAGCCTCAACTCTTCGAATTGCTAAGCACAACTAAAAAAACGGGTATGGGCTTAGGCCTTTGGCTCTGTAAGTACATTATTACTAGATGTGGTGGTTCAATTCGTTACGAAGAGGCTATTGGCGGCGGCGCTAAGTTTATGATTAAATTTCCGACAATACTTTAAGTTCGAGCTGTAGCTCTCAGCAAGTTAGCCCTAGAGAGAATAGACAGAAACTCATTAGAAGAAGAAGATTTCATTCCCTATTAACTTTTAGTGACTTCTATGACGAGCCTTGCAGATATCAGACAAGCGAAAGAGATTGGCAAGTCTGTACGAAAGACTAGAGAAGCCCAGTGCTTGAGTATTCAAGCTGTGGCTTCACTCAGTAGCCTCTCAACCAACCAAATGGTAAATCTCGAAAATGGAAATTTTTTCGCCTTTAATCAGGATTTAACTCAATTTATGGCTCATGCCAAACATTGCGCAGAGATGATGGGGGTTGATCTAATCGACACACCAGGAAAGGTGCCAGGCACGAAGTCTAAGATGCGCTCGTTAGAAGAATCTATTCCAGTTTTTTTACAAAAGATAGCATAGGATAAATACCCTTGGTCTGCCCTTAGTGTTTCAGAGTCTCAAAACTATGGTTGATATCCCCGCAGTGAATAGAAGGATAAGCGCTTGATGCATAGAATAAAAAGAAAAATTCTATTCGTATATGTGGGGAAGACAGAATGCAGATTTTAAGTAGCAAGCTATCAAAATACAAAAATATTAGTTTCTTAAATGAAATTGGTGCTGGGTCAAGCATTGTCAGAAATCTTGAGTGCGATGGCAACTTCAAAGTGGCTGGCGGTTTATTGGGTAATATTTTTGAATCAACTGCTGGTAACTCCACATTAGTTGTTGAAGAGGGCGCTTATATTAAAGGGAACATTAAGTACTCAAATCTTATTGTTATGGGAATAATCGAGGGCTCTATTGATGTAAGTGATCGTATAGTGGTGTATCCCAGCGCCATTATTCGCGGTGATATTAACTATAAACAATTAAATATTCACCCGGATGCAGAAGTAAACGGTCGAATCAGTTGCGCTAATTTGATAAGTCAAGATCTAACATCTGCAGAAATGATTACATTTCAAACTGAGTCAAAAACAGGCACTTAATTCGTCTTGTTGCCTACGGTTTTATGGGCATTCATTTCAATATAAATAAATTTATCAGAACATTAAGTAAGGACATTGCATGGCAAATATAGAGCTAGGAGAGTTAAATTTAAGACAGGGGAAAAATGATGTTGCTTTTGATATTTTTTTCGAACTAGCCCAGTTTGAGTTAAGTGCGGACGCTCAGTTTGCATTAATGAAAATGTGCTCAGATGGCTTACTCAAGACAGATCAAGCAGAAAGCCTGATGACCTGGCTTAATCGAGAGTCCGGCAGAGGAAATGGTTACGCAGATTACAACGTTGGGCTTATTCACGAGCAGGGAGTCATTGGCGGAAAGCCGGACTACAAAAAAGCAGTTGAGTTTTACACAAAAGCCATTAAAGAGGAGGTCCACGATGCCTTTTGTAATCTCGGAAATATTTATATAACGGGTGTGGGCGCTGCTCAGGGTGTTCTTAGGGATATTGATAAAGGAGCAGAACTACTGGCAAAAGGGGCAGAGCTTGGTAGCAGACAGGCGGCCTATACGCTTGGGAGTCATTACGGTAAGGGCGAAATAATACAAGCAGACTATCGCAAGGCATTTTTTTATTTGACGCTTGCAAGTCTAGCTTTGCATGATCAAGCCAAAAGAATATTACTCATAATGCAGCATAGTGTGAAGGAAGACTTTTCCGAGGAGCTCGAGCGAGCTCAGCATTTACATGCCAAAATACAGAATATGCGACAACTATATAAGTTGTTATAACCCTAATAAGCACCGCAACAGAGAGTTCAAACCACCTACGGGTGGTTTACTCATTTGAGGCTAGCACATGAGGTGCCGTTCACTATGATGATCTATCATAAAAAACGTTTTTTTAACGATAATAAAAAGCAGGAGACAGTATGTACAAACTTATCGCTTTTGATGCCTATGGAACATTATTTGATGTGTACTCAATGGGGCAGTTGGCTGAAGAGCTGTTTCCTGATCAAGGCCAAGCATTTGCTTTGATGTGGCGTGATCGCCAAATTGATTACACCCGATTAGTAACGATGAGCGATCCAAATGCTAATGGAAGTAAGTACTATCTGCCATTTTGGGAGCTAACGATTCGCTCGTTACGTTATGTCTGTAAGCGGATGAATTTGAATCTCACCCCAGAATATGAGAAGCAACTGATGGATCAGTACGCTAAGCTCACTAGTTTTAAAGAAAGTTTGATTGTTCTTAAAACCATTAAAGAAAAGGGTTTATCTACAGCCATACTATCTAATGGTAGCAGAGAGATGCTCGCTACTGTGGTTGATAGTAATGGCCTAAAGCCTTATCTCGATCAAGTCGTGACGGTCGAAGATGTACGTCTATTTAAAACTGCTCCCCAAGCCTATGAACTTTTATTAAAAGCATTCCCCGTCAAGAAAGAAGAGATTCTGTTTATCTCTAGTAACGCTTGGGATGCTCTTGCGGCTAAGTGGTATGGCTTTGATGTCTTTTGGGTCAATCGCTTTGGGCATCCATTTGA
>CANISN010000126.1 GCA_947470165.1 Burkholderiaceae bacterium
AGGTCTTGGCCCTAGGTGTCATCTCATTTCTGAGCCCAAACACCCTGATTCTTTTAGATCCAGATAAGCTCTAATTCTGCCAGCAACGAAGGCCAGACTCATCTACCTCCACCCCCCCTTAACTACCGCTATTGAAGCTTTGCGCTTTTAGGACCCCATGATTTGCAACATTACATTACACTGATTTATTAAGAGTCTTGGACGAGCTTTACTTGCAAACTTATGAAAATCGATAAAAAAAGAATTCTCAAGCACCTCACGCAAGAAGTCTTTTGTCACATCGGTAGCTCAAAAACCCATGGGGTCGGTGTCTTTGCGCTGCGCAGCATTCCCAAAGGCATTAATCCACTAGTCAGTTGGCTAGGCAATGCTGAAATTTCCTTTACTGAAAAAGAGCTCGCAAACATTCCGCCTGAGGTTAAAAAACAAATCCGTCTCTTTTGTTACTACGATGATAAAAAAACCCTCATTCCTAAAATCGGCATGAACGCCATGACCTTAGGGATTTATTTGAATCACTCCAAAAAGCCCAATATCGAACTCAAAAAGGCCGGTCAATTTAAGACTCTGCGAGCGATTAAAAAAGGAGAAGAGTTACTCATGGACTACGACAAGGCCTTTGGCGAGAAGCACACCTTCTAAGAAGCACCCTAGCAAAAGGTTTTGTGCTTAAAAAAGCGCAGATAGTGTTTCGGATACCTTCTGGGGATCACGGTAGATTTGATTAATTTGCTCTTTTTCAAAATCTACATTAATCGGCGAGGTGGGATCAACCACAATCGGGTGATTGGGATCGGACACTACCAAGGCAAAGATGGGCTCATAGTCGGTCACAAATAAACCCTTGTAGCCATACTCATCCACTGGCCCTAAATTGTAAAACTGCAAATGATTTTGCTGTGCCCAGCGCGTAGCTAATAGGCAGGCATAGATCCCAGGGGAGCGATTTTTGTAGTCGCGATTCCATTGGCAAAAGCTGCCATAGAGTTGATTCTCTTTGCGCAAAATAATCGATACGTCCGATAACACCACATCCCCATTCGCAGCAAACACCTGAATGATGAGTACTTGTAAATTGCGCACATAGTCGACAAAGCCCTCTACTTCCGCCTTGGCAATCCAGTAGTTCTCAAAATGGGTACCGCCAATCTCATACAGGTACTGCGCAGTAATCTTTTTACCATCGACCACTTTTTGAATCACCGTAAAGTTGCGAAATTGCTTATCCAATTCTTTAAATTTACGGATGCGGTACTCGTCTGCCCAAAACTCTGGTGATGTGGCGTGCACTAAGCCATAGCGGTCTTTAATCGGCACCCCAAATTGGCTCTTGGGGGGCACGGCGTAGACCACAAAGGGTTTAGGAGCCATCGCAATCATGGCCGAGGTCACTTCAATGTAAGGACACAGCGCATCCCAGCGCGTGGTGTAGTACTCGATCTCTTCATGCTCACTTAAGACCCATAAATTGTCTTTAGTCCAGCTTTGATAAGCCACTTCATGGACTGCATCGTCATAGTGCGTTGTTGGCACCGCCTGATCAGCTTGCTCTAATGCTGGAGGCTTTACCACTACTTCTGGTAACTCAAATAGAGTGCTGTCTTGAAGTTTAACTACAGCGTGCATAGATCCATTTTCGCAGTGAATAAATAAAGCAAGGGTTAGGGGCGCAAGGGAGTATTGACTACTGAACGCCTGGAGGTCTTAGTGGGAATATTGGCGAGTGGCAACTTTTTAGTCTCAAAATATTGCTCATCAATCCCAAAATTGCGCTCTAAAAAATCCTCATCGTTTTGCGAGAGCGCTTTGATCTCTTTTTGGATGAAAGCCAAGTGTTGATTGGCCTGCGAGCCCACTGTCTTGAGTTGGCCGATGTATTTTGGCATCACCGGGCACTCAGTATCGTATAAAAATTCTTGCGTAGCAGGCCGATACACTAGCGGATACATCTTGCAACTAAACGGTTTTGCTTGGCCTAAAGTGCAACCCTGTTTACCTAAGTATTGGCAGTGTCTCTCAATACAAATTGAGTGATAGGTTTTGGTTTCTTTAGCAGTCAGCGTAATTTCAAGAGGTGCATAACCCGGATCAACGTTGCAACAGCGTTTACATTCGGAACAGTGCTCAAAGGGCATAAGTTATGCAAATAAAATTTCTATCTGCGTATTCTTATCAAATATTGTAGATATGTCAAATTTATTACAGATCTAGCTATCTCTTTTGAGAATGTGCACGGCACAAAATAGCATCTCTATTAGTACATCTACTGAGTAGATTAACGAGCGCACTGTAAGATTTTTATATTACGCTTAGCGCATCTAGGTTCAAGCTGTGATGAATGATTGCAAACCAAGTGCTTGTATAGAATCAAAAAATCTCTAAATCACTATCCTAAAATCTCATTGCTGAATGCCGTCTTTTGTAAGCATTGGGATGCTTTACTTTGAGGGCATCCTATCTATTACTTAAATCGGATTTGACCCTCTGCAGCACACTATTCCAATCGCCAATGGATGGCTGCCTATATAACTTGATGGATGGATACCAGGGACTATCCTCCCGATCTAACAACCACCGCCAATCGGGTACATAAGATAAAAGAAGCCACGTTTCTTTACCCAAAGCACCGCTTAAATGAGGAACGCTAGTACAGGTGCTGATCACTAGATCAAGGTTATCAATCAGTGCTGCCGTATCTGTAAAGTCCTCTAATTCATCGCCAAAGAATCGAATGTGGCGATAGGCGGCAAAAAATTCCTGATCAGATGCTTTTAATTCTTTTTGCAAGCACACGTATTCAAATCCATCCACAGGCAGTGCTTTAACAAAATCTGCAAGCATTAAACTTCTTTTGGAGTCACTCTTAAAGCTAGACATGCTGCTCCAAACCAAACCAATGCGTTTTTTTCTTTTTTCCCCTAATTTGAGTTGCCACTTAGTAAGCGTGCTTGCATGCGCGGCTAAATAGGGGTAATTTGTAGGAATAGTAGAAATGGTTGTATTGAACGCTAAAGGAAGACTCAAGAGCGGGCATTGATAATCAAAGTGTGGCAACTCTTGACCCCGAATGACTAACTGTGAAACCCCTGCTAAACCTTCCAGCAAGCCAGCAAGTGAGGCAGGAGTTTCCAAAATCACCGTCGCGCCTAAATGAGCAACTAATTGAACGTATCGACAGAACTGAATAAAGTCACCTAGTCCTTGCTCTCCATAAAGCAAGATTGTTTTACCTTGGAGCGCTTCAGTCCCCAGCCAAGTAGGTTTGTGAAATACCCGCTTGCCCGCCATTTCACTGACCTTCTGTGCATCCCAGCGATGCTCATAAAGCGGCAAACCCTGCTTAAAATCTCCTTGCAAGAGTAGTGATAAGCTTTTATTCCAAGACGCCTCGTGATATGTAGGCATCACCCTTAAGGCCTTATCGTGATGCGCAATAGCCTCTTCAAACCGCTGAAGTTCATGCAAAGTAACGCCTTTATTGCTGTGCGCCTTAGGATCATTTGGCCTCAAACTTAAGGCCTTGTCATAGTTGGCCATTGCCTCTTCATAACGCTCAAGTTCATGCAAGGTAATGCTTTTATTGCAATAGGTCTTAGCATCCTTTGGCTGCAAACTTAAGGCATGATCATAATGGCTTAGCGCCTCGTCATAACGCTTGAGTGCATTCAAAGTTATACCCTTGTTAGACCAGGTCTCCTCATCTTTGGGATCGATTTTGAGCGACTGATCATAAGCATCAAGAGCCTTGCTGTACTCTTTCATTTCCAGGAAAACACTGCCTAGATTACTTAAAGCCAAGGCATGCTTGGGAAAGGCTTTTAAAGCACTATTGAAGTACTTCAGAGCCTGTGAATATTGCCTTCTTTGAGTCGCAATCACTCCAAGTAGTCTTAGAACATCTGGGTTGCTAGCTTGCAATTTGAGAGCCTGCTTTAAATACAACTCTGCCGACTCTAGATTTGAACTTCTCAGGGATTGAATCGATTTATTGAGCAGAAAAAGAATTTGTGGATTCATCTTTGCATGTTAACCCAATCAAATTCTTGTAAAAAATCCCTAGTCGGCGTAGATCAAAGCATCAAAGTCGTTGAGCTTGCCCAACTCACCATCTCAATCCTCAATTACCCTGTGGAGATTTATTTCCAAAAGCACGATAAGCGCCGGTCAATACCAGCAGCATAGTCGTGATAAACCCATTGATTGCACATGAACTGATCAACTGCAATGAGTGTTAATAGCACTAATACAAAAAAGATAAGGGTCCATTTAAGAGAAGGGTTCATGGTGCGTGCTCCATAGAGATAGTGGCTATCAGGTTTAGTTACGCTCAGGTGCGCTGAGGTGCGCTTGAGTGTTCGTGATACGCTTAGGGTTCAATCTTGATTTTCTTAAATTTACCGAGAAGCGCCAAGCTAGCTAAAATTTGATTGGCCATATCGGCAGAAAGCTCACCCTTAGCCAAGGCATAGAGCACTTGGTCGGCACGCTCTGCTTCTGGGGCGCCTAGTAAGGCCTTAAAGATTTGCCCTTCATTCATCGCGCTATGAATTTGTAATGGGGTCAGATTAATTTGTACGGCGCTCCCTTTAATGCCATAGCGCACCTGAGCCATTTCGATGAGTTCACTACGCTGCTTTTCTTGCAAGCTTGCTAAGGTCGGTAATGGAGAATCGGAGCTCTCTTCTAGAGCGGCGCCTTTGCGTGGCTTTTTATATACCAAATCGTCCATTAAAGCCTCCTTAACCTCCATAGCCTCCCATGCCCTAGGCAAATAAGGCGCTATTTATGAGGGGTAATAAGCACTCATCAAACAGGATGCTTATTTTGGCCCGATCAAAATCCGCATCAGGGCGGTGCGCGCATCTGGCACTTTTAACTCGTCAGCCAGTTTGAATAATTCGGTCGCTTTAGGAATATTGCGCTTATATTCCATCACTAAGCCATAGTTATAGACAGCGATGCCATTTTTGCGTTTGACTTCCATATCGAGCTCATAAATGAGACGATCCATTTGACGTTCTTGCAATTGATTGCTCCAAGCCATCTCACAGCATTTGCGAAAGGTGCGCTCGTAGCCGGCACTTTCAATCGTAATAAAGAAATCAAATGCCTGTGGGTAAAGACCCAGGTTCTGACAACGCAAACCTTCAGCAAAATCGGGATTGTTAAAGTTGGACATGTCGGACACGGTAGTAGCTCCAGTAATCTAAAGGGGTAGAGCAGGCATTTTACCTTGAGTGCCTGCCCTTTTGGGAGTGCAAGCGCTCTTCTTCTTGGGCGGCAACTAAAAAAGCCTCCTGCTGCTCGATTTTTTGCGCTGCCTGCTCTAAAAAGGCCTTACCAGTTGTCAATTGGCCATCACCGAGCAAATCCTCCACGGTTTTTTTGACCTTAGGTAACTTGGTGGGTTTGGTTGGTTTGAGTAAATCGGGCATAGCAACATTTTATGATTTTTAGGGTGAAAAAACCCACCACCAGCACCCCAATGGATGCCGGTGGGGTTACACGCTATTCAAATTGTTAAAGAACGGAACGACTTATTTGGCCTTATTGGCAAAATTAATGCATCAAGCTATTGCAAATTGATAAGTTA
>CANISN010000127.1 GCA_947470165.1 Burkholderiaceae bacterium
GTATCTGGCGACACTGTAAACAGTGTGCTGCCTTTTACACGCAATATGTCACAAACTTTCATTTAGTCTCCAGCAATAAGTGCTTAATAGATACTTATTAGGTGCTTACTAGAACAATATATTCTTAAGCTCCCATACAAGCAAGGCTCAAATACGGTATTTCAGTAACGAATAACCCTTATAAGCCCCCTCCGAATACTGGGGAGGTTAGCCACTAGAACTGCACCGGCTAAGGTAATCCACCATGTCAGGTAAATCCAAATGAGCGCCAAAGGAAAGATTGCGAAAGCACCATAGACAGTCTTATAAAAAGCGACATTGGTCAGAAATAGTCCAAACCCAAACTTCATGAGCTCGAAAGTCAGCGCAGCAAAGAATGCCCCACTAAATGCATCGCGCCACTCAATTTGCGTATATGGAAGAATTTTGTAGGCTACTGAAAATACTGACATCGCCAAGAGGACTGGAACAACCGTTGCCACCAAACTCAATCCAAAACTGAGTGACTCAGTCCACCCTTCCGCCGCACTAAACAAGAGACCGCTTAAATAGGTACCGATACCCAGTAATATGGGACCTAATACTGTTGCGGCGGAATAGATTGCCGCCTTCTTCAAGATAGGGCGATTTTTAGTCACCCGAAAGATCTGATTAAATCCGCCCTCAATGACTGCCATTGTCATCATCGTAGTAATGACCAAACCAATCAAACCAATCAAGGTTAAGCCCTTGGCTTGGGCTGAGAACTGATCGAGGTAATTAATGACCTGCTGATTTAATCCACCAGGCATATAGGTGTCTAATAACCATTCCTGAAAAGCATACTTAATCCGCACCACGCTGGGTAAGTAACCAATCAGAATGGAGGCAACCGTCAACATCGGGACCAAGGCCAAGGTAGTAGTAAAAGCAAGGCTAGCTGCAACCTGCTTCAAATTTTGGCCACGATTGCGCTCCCAGATCTCTTTTCCAAGAGAGAGCCATAATTGAGGATTCCGAATAAGACGCATCGCCCATATCATAAGAGAAGAATATGAGCCAATCTGATATATTAGTTTTGTACTACTCCCGCTATGGTGCAACCAGAGACTTAGCTCGCTTGATCGCTGAAGGTATCGAAAGCGTTCCAGGAGCCAACGCCAGATTACGCACCGTACCAGCCATCTCCACTGTCTGCGAGGCCACAGAAGCATCGGTACCAACAGATGGCGCACCCTATGCGGAATATGGGGATCTACAAGAATGCATAGGCTTAGCCCTTGGCTCACCAACCCGCTTTGGAAATATGGCCGCCCCCATGAAATACTTTTGGGATGGCAGCTCCTCAGAGTGGCTCAGTGGCGCCCTCATTGGCAAACCTGCTTGCGTCTTTACCAGTACCGGTAGTCTCCATGGCGGACAAGAAAGCACCCTTCTTACTATGATGATCCCCCTGCTACATCACGGCATGATGATCCTGGGTATCCCGTACAGCGAGCCTGATCTCATGAGCACCGCTACTGGCGGCAGTCCTTATGGCCTCACTCACCTTGCCCGCGCTGATGGTAGAGCGCCCATTAGCGCTGAAGAGCAACGCCTAGCCATTGCCCAAGGTAAGCGGCTTGCACTTACGGCACTTAAACTCATTTAAGAGCGATTTATGCTTAAAGACTGGCGCAACAAAAACCCATACCAACTGATCGCTACCGCAGCTTTCGTTGACCTATTCATTCTGTGTGTTTGCTGGGAATGGTTTATCTCCCCCTTAAGACCAGGTGGTTCCTGGCTGATCCTGAAAGGGATTCCCCTCCTATTTGCCATCCCAGGACTCTGGAAAGGCAAGATTTACACCATGCAGTGGGCTTCCATGCTGATCTTGCTCTACATCACTGAAGGGTTAGTTCGCATACTAGAAACCGGCACTAATTTTTGGATGGCCGCCCTAGAAACTGCCTTGGGGACACTGGGCTTTGTTTGTCTGCTCATCTTCCTCAAGCCCATCAAAGCCCGCGCAAAAGCTGCTAAAAAAGAGCGTGAACATGCTGAAATGAGGGCTGAAGGGTAAAAACCGGTAATTTAAGTCTTTTTAGGTAATTTATTCAAAAAATATTACTTATTTATGTCATCCCAGCCAGTTTTCCATGCGTTGTATGCCCATGGAGGTGACAAATATGTCAACAAGACTCAAACGTTGGGCCCGTTCTATTCAACAAATCGACTTGTCTAGCAGGACACCAGAGGTTGCTATTGGCTATCTGGATAGCAAATATCGCGATATCGCTTGGCGCTATATCCGTATTCTTGGCTTTGAGCGCACTATCAGCTTTATGGCTAGTAATAACTTCCATCCGGAGTAATTAGCCTCACTTAGCAAAAACCCCAGAAAATCGCTGATCTGGGGTTTTTAATTTAGAGTGAGGAAAGAGCTTCTAGTCAGTTATTTTTAGCTTTTAAGGCCTCTTCCAACTGATTGATCTTGTTTTGCATTCCTGCCATCCTCGCATTCAATGCGCCGACATTTAAGAAGGTTTCATCAGCAACCTGCGCCTTCAGATTATTCCCCCAGCCTAACCAAGATGAGTCATACACTTTGACCTTCTTGAAGCCCAGATTTTTCAACACTGTGGCCGTTTCTGCTGCTCGCACACCACTCTGACAATAGACTACCGTATCCTGATTGGGATTTAGGCTTGAATACAGCTTTTTCAAGTCTTCCTGGCTTTTTAGGGTCATGCCCGAATTATCAGAAACCTGCTTCTTGCCCAGCTTAATAGCGGTAGCGGGATCCTGCCAATTACTCTCATAGGGAATATTGATCGCATTTGGGATATGACCGCCACGAATCGCACGTACGTCTTTTCCTGAAAACTCATCTGGCGTTCTAGCATCAATGATTTGAGCAGACTTAAATTGCACTATCTTGAGCATTTCCTCATTGCTAACAACTAACTGTGGCTGAGGAACTAGCGCTACCGTGACGGCTGGCAAAGTGGCGCGCTCTTTTTGAATCGGCAATCCAGCTGATTTCCAGGCATCCATTCCGTCGTGATAAATTTGGACTTGCTTGCCGCCGAAATAATTGATGGTGTAGAGCCCAAAATAAACGTAGGGGTTCCCTCGTGAGCCGTACACCACGATATCGCGATTGACATTAAGGCCGGCTCCATTAAAAATAGCCTGAATTTTATCGGTGGCAATGTAATCCTCTTTATTTGGATCTCTGAGAACATTACCTACATCGCCAATATTAATTGCGCCAGGAATATGGCCTTCTAGATAACTCTTTTCATCACGAACATCCCAAATGATTGCACCACGAGCAAGCGCTTGCTGCATTTGCTCTGTCTGAATAATCACATCATTTTTTTGTGCACAAGCCAAAGCGCTCATCGCTAGAAGGCTTATCGAAAGCAAATATTTTATGAAATGCTGCATATGGGCACTTTCTAATCAAGTGTGAATAAGCATTAAATATTAACTTGATATTCTTCTTTGTTGCGAAATACCCAGAAAGCGAGCAGTAGAAAGGCTAGCAAGGCACAAGAGCCTGAGAAGAGAAAAGCGTATTGGGGGCTAAAGGACTCGTAGAGCCAGCCGAATATTAATGATGCTGGCAAAAGCATCAAGCCTGAAACTAGGTTGAACCATCCGAAGGCAGTACCTGCCATACCTATTGGGGCCAGGTCTGCTACTAGCGCCTTCTCTACTCCTTCGGTAGCTGCTTTAAATAAACCATAAATTCCGAATAATGCACAGAGCATCCAAATCGTAATCCCCGAAAAACTCATTGCAATATAGAAGAAAGCAAAAGCACACCAGGCAATTAGAATGAAGTTCTTGCGGCTAAATCGATCTGAGAGTGCTGATAGCGGCGTTCCAAATAATGTGGTGATTAAAGAGATTGCAGCCCATAGGAGAGGAATCTGCTCTTGGGGCACACCCAGCTCTCGCGCTCTTAACAATAAAAACATGTCGGATGAATTAGCTAGGGCAAAAATTCCAGCAACCAATATATAGCGTTTGAATTGAGGTGATAGGCCTTCAAGTGACCAGGAGAATGGCTTAACCACTTGCTGCTCTCTAGGAGACTCCTGAAGGCATAAAGCCAAAACAACAGTAATCACCCCGGGTATAACTGCCCACAGAAAAATATCTCTCAAGGGGATATTCATTGAGAGTAACAAGGCTGCCATTAGCGGACCAAATACAGCGCCAGCATTATCCATAGATCGGTGTAATCCAAATGTCAGTCCCCGTTGGTTTGGGGCAACACTCTCTGCTAGCAAAGCATCTCGAGGCGAACTTCTTAAACCCTTACCCAAGCGATCTGTAAAGCGGATACACAATACCCATGTCCAAGAGTTGGCAATAGCAATAAGCGGCCTACCAATACCGGCCAAAAAATAACCAATCACAATCCAAGGCTTAGTCCTTTTAGTACGGTCAACAATCACACCTGAAACTAACTTAAAGATGCTGGAAGTTGCCTCTGCAATTCCTTCGATTAATCCTAAAGCCTTAGGTCCAGCCATGAGAACGGTGGCTAAATACAAGGGCATCAATGGATACAGCATTTCACTGGCTGAATCATTCACAAAGCTAATCAGCCCAATAAGCCATACAGTCCGGGGAAGAGAAAATAAAGTCTTGAACATATTGACTCAATGTAGCATCAAATTAAAAGTGCCTATCATTGTCACAATCGCTTGAAAGTCCCCAAAATAAAAAGTAGGATCAAATTTAGGCGTCAGCCAACTACACAGATTGAACCAATAGCACGCTCTTTAAAGGAACACATCATGAGTCAGAAAAAATTAGTAAAACAATTATTGAAAAAATTAGACAGGCTCGAAGCCGAAAGAGAAAAGTTGATCGATAGGCTCGCTAAAGCCTTAGATAAGCTAGAGAAAAAAGTTCCAGCTAAAAAACCAGCAGCTAAGAAAGCCCCTGCTAAGAAGGCAGCTGCTAAAAAAGTAGCAGCTAAGAAAGCGCCAGCAAAAAAGACTCCTGCTAAAAAAGCGGCGGCTAGAAAAGCGCCTGCTAAGAAAGCAGTTGCCAAAAAAGTGGTAGTTAAAAATACAGCTCCAGTAATACCTGCTCAATAGAAAATTGCGTTTCTAGTAAGCCCTGCCCGTGAGTAAATCTATAGTACCTAAAAATACTTACGAGGCAGACTTAAGACTTCTTCAAATCGAATTAGTCAAACTCTAGCGCCATACGATTCAAACAGGTAAACGCCTCCTCTTGATATTAGAAGGTAGAGACACCGCAGGCAAGGATGGCTCTATCAAAAGTATTACCGAGCATTTAAGTCCAAGAGATAGTAGAGTCGTCGCCCTGAATAAGCCCTCTCCACGCGAGGAAGGTGAATGGTATTTCCAAAGATACGTTGCCCAATTACCTACTGCCGGTGAATTCGTATTATTTAACCGCAGTTGGTATAACCGTGCTGGCGTTGAAAAGGTGATGGGCTTTTGTACCGATGAGCAATACAAGCAGTTTATGGCTACCGTCAATGAGTTTGAGTCCCTCTTAGTCGGCTCCGATATTCAGCTAATTAATATGTTATTTTCTGACTATTA
>CANISN010000128.1 GCA_947470165.1 Burkholderiaceae bacterium
TAACACCTTTGTAAATATTGCCTTTGCGTTGTTCACGACCGGCAGCTTCGATATCAATATCGATGAGTTTTTGACCATCAACGATGGCAACTCGCAACTCTTCTTGTTGAGTTGCATTAAATAACATGCGTTTCATAACACTCTCCTATTGGGGAGTGCGTCGTTGCGCGCTGCGTTAGGGACAAGTCAGTAAGCGCTTGGGGCATAGCCCATTAGCGGCTTTGGAGTGTGGATCAAACTAATCCAAGTGTCTTCTACTTGGAACACCATGTTAAATTAAACTGGTGCCACACTTGACGATCGCCGCAGAGACCTCCTTTAGGTCATCAATGCAGGCGCGCGCCTGAAAACTGTCTTCTAATCGCGGGTCGCGGCATACGGCACACCAACCCTGCGCCTCATTACAACGGGGGAGGGGCAACCCCGGGAGTCTATTAAGGGCGACTCCAAGCTCCACGAGCTAAACCTGAATCAGGCCTACCTCGGGCCAATAAATTGGCTAGAGCGTTGATTATACGGCACAAGTTGAAGGACAATGGGGTATTGTTGAGTCCCTTGTCACCCCCTGTCTTGGTGGTGAGTGAGATAAATCATGAAACCCGAACCCATTTTCAAGCCTTCAGAGGTAAAACCGCCTACTCCTGCCGCTGTTCATCTTCAGACTATTGGTCCCGAGGAGGCTGGACAGCGTTTGGATAATTACCTGCTGCGTTGGGCTAAAGGAGTTCCCAAAAGCCATGTTTACCGAATTATTCGCTCTGGTGAAGTTCGGGTAAATAAGAAAAGGGCTGAGCCAACTACCCGCTTAATTGAAGGGGATGTGGTCAGGGTTCCTCCAGTTCGTATTGCAGAGCCTGCCCAAATGGCAGCCGTCAATACTGCCCAGACCAAGTCTCGGGCACAGGGGTATTCCGACAAAATGCCCATTCTGTTTGAGGATGAGGCTTTGTTAATCGTGAATAAACCCGCAGGTCTGGCAGTTCATGGCGGCTCAGGTATCGCTCTTGGCGTTATTGAAACCCTGCGTATCACCCGCCCAGAACTCAAATTCATTGAATTAGTCCATCGTTTAGATCGAGATACCTCAGGCGTTTTGCTTTTAGCAAAAAAACGCAGTGCCTTAGTGGAGCTACATCGGCAGATTCGTGAGGGGCAGACAGATAAGCGCTATTACTTGCTCGCCCATGGAGAAATTGCTCAAGGTGCCGGTGTTATGCAGTTGAAGTTTGCGCTGCATAAGTATTTATTGCCCAATGGCGAGCGACGTGTCCGCGTTGACCCAGATGGTTTGCCCAGTCACACCGCTTTACGTGTCATCAAGACCATGAAAAGTGGAGAGGCTGAGATTACTTTGGCTGAAGCGCAGCTCAAAACAGGCCGCACCCATCAGATCCGCGTCCATCTCCAAAAACTCGGACACGCTATCTTGGGTGACGATAAGTATGGCTTTGAGGATCTAGATAAGATTATCAAATCGAAGCGCTTGTACTTGCATGCCCATTTAGCGGGCTTTACTCATCCGCGTACTGGCGAGAAGATGCGTATCGAATCGCCATTACCTGCTGAATTTACGGCAATGATGAAAAACTTTGAAGTACCAGTTGCACAGAGTTGAGTGGCCAATACCCTAAATGAATGAAGAGCAAAAGCCCGAAAGACGTTATGACCTGATCGTGTGGGATTGGGACGGAACCATTATGGATTCCACTCCAACCATCGTGGATTGTATTCAGCAGGCTTGTCGTGATCTAGGCTTCAGAGAGCCAGACGATACCCTAGCAAGCTCGGTCATTGGTTTGGGGATTCAGGATTCGCTCAGAAGAGCGGTCCCTTGGATTGAGCCAGCGCATTTTCCAAAGTTGACTGAGCGCTTTCGCTATCACTACTTGGCTAAAGATCACGAGCTCGACTTATTCCCGGGTATTCGTGAGCTCTTAGCAAGTTTGCGTGAGGATGGTTACTTACTAGGTGTTGCTACAGGTAAATCTCGCGTAGGATTGGATCGCTCCTTAAAGCATCATCATCTAGAGCAGATGTTTCATGAAACCCGCACCGCAGATGAATCCTTTTCTAAACCCCATCCTGGGATGCTTCTAGAGTTATCGGATGTCATGAAAGTACCAATGCGTCGTATGCTGATGATTGGCGATACCACTCATGATTTAGATATGGCCGCTAATGCAGGAGTGGATGCTGTAGCAGTGACCTATGGTGCACATCCACCGAGCACCTTAAAGGAAGCCCCATCCCTAATTCATGTGGATGACGTCTCGCAGCTAGCAAACTGGCTAAGCCAGAATCTCACTGCGAAAAATACCTAAACAAGCCATACTGAAGCAATAAACAAGTTAGCAAACAAGGAATAAAAGTAATGGATCAAAATCAGTCAGATAACTCGAATCAAAACTGGGAGCGTCAAGCTCTCGAGCATTTATTACTAGAGAATTTAAAAGAAACCCGTAAGGCTCGGCGCTGGAAGGCGGTATTTAGAGTTCTCACCCTGGTTGTATTTGTGGGCGTTATCTTGGCGATATTTGATTTTCATCTGCCTGGGCGCGGTATGGGGGCTGAGAAGCACACGGCCTTAGTCACACTAGAAGGAGAGATCTCTGCAAGCTCAATGGCTAATGCTTTAGATATCAACTCATCATTAACTGCTGCATTTGAAAATGAGAATAGTGCAGGTGTTATTTTGCGTATCAATAGCCCTGGTGGCTCACCAGTTCAAGCCGGAATGATGAATGATGAAATTCATCGCTTACGCAAACTCTATCCAGGCAAACCGTTCTATGTAGTGGTGGAGGATATTTGCGCTTCCGGTGGATATTACGTTGCCGTAGCTGGTGATCAGATTTTGGTGGATAAGGCCAGTCTCGTCGGATCGATTGGTGTGATTATGGAAGGCTTTGGCTTTACTGGTTTGATGGATAAGTTGGGTGTGACGCGTCGCATGATTACTGCTGGCTCTAATAAGGGCATGATGGATCCGTTCTCTAAAGAAAATCCACAACAAGTGGAGATGATCAAGACCATGATTGATGAAATTCATCAGCAATTTATTGCGGTAGTGAAAGCAGGGCGCGGCAATCGCTTGAAAGATACGTCAGAGATTTTCTCTGGCCGGATTTGGAATGGCGAACAAGCTATCAAAATTGGCCTGGTAGATGGCTATGGAACGGTAGATTCAGTAGCGCGAGATTTCCTTAAAGCCCCAGACATTTTGGACTACACCATGAAAGAGAATTTTGCCGAACGGGTTGCTAAGCGCTTTGGTGCTGAGGTTGGGGCTGCGGCTGGCAAGGCATTAATTAAGACACCCGATCTAAAGTAAAAAACGATACATCATCGAGGTAAGAAACAAAACATCTAGGCCAGCAATAGAAATACTGCCGGCCTATTTTGTAATGAGGCGCATGCAGCTTCATTTGGATAGCGCTTGCGCCAGTCTGTAATCGAGAGCGTAGTAATGATTTCATTTGGCAGGCTGAGATCCATTCCCAGGCATAGCATTGATTGTGGTGCTAATGTATTGAGGCAAGCCATCAGCATCGCGGTATTGCGGTAGGGTGTCTCAATCCAGATTTGAGTCTGCTGTAATTTTCTAGATTCCACTTCCAACTGTTTCAGTCGAGTAACTCGGTCTTGTGCATCATGCGGAATGTAGCCCTGAAAAGCAAAGCGTTGACCATTTAATCCGCTTGCCATAAGACCTAATAGAATCGAGCTTGGACCTACCAAGGGTTTTACTTTGGCACCCAGTTTATGTGCTGCTAATACTAGTTCTGCGCCAGGGTCTGCTACCCCAGGAACCCCGGCTTCTGACATGAGGCCCATGTCATGGCCGGCTATTAAAGGCTTCAGTAAATCTATTGGCTTTACTGTATCGCCATACTTGGCATTTCTGGCCACGCCACGCCACTCACTCATTTGCATTTCTTGAATGCTGCAGACCAGGGGTGACACGCTATCTACTGCTTTTAAAAAAGCCCGTGCAGTTTTGGCATCCTCAACAATCCAATGGATTAGTTTGGATGTTTGTGCAATTGTTTCGCTTGGCAAGACCCAAGGCAATTGCTCAACTCGAGCATCATCTCCTAAGGTATTGGGAATTAAAAAGAGGGTGCCTAGTGTTGAGCTCATTTATTTCTTTGCTGGAATAACAAAGCCAGCATCTCGTAAGAGGCCGCTCAAAGCAATCAAGGGCAGACCAATCAATGCGGTTGGATCATCGCTCTCTATGGTCTCTAGGAGTGAAATTCCTAAACCTTCAGATTTGGCGCTACCGGCGCAGTCGTAGGGCTCTTCGGCATGAAGATATGCTTCTAGAATTTCATCGGACAGTTTGCGAAAGGTCACCTCAGTTGGGATGCTTAAGGTGGTTTCTGTTTCGCCATGCATCAAGCAAAGCGCTGTATGAAAAGTCACAGTCGCACCCCGCATGAGTTGTAGTTGCGCCATTGCGCGTTCAAAGTTTCCAGGTTTGCCAAGTGCCACGCCACAGAGGTCTGCCACTTGATCAGAGCCAATCACCCAGGCATCCGGATGATCTTTAGCGACTATTGCAGCCTTAGCTTTGGCTAAACGCAAAGCTAAATTGAGAGTACCTTCACCGGGTAAGGGAGCCTCATCCACTTTGGGGGAGATGATCTCAAAGGGAATGCGTAAGCGCTCTAAGAGCTCGCGACGGTAGACCGAGGTCGATGCCAAGATTAGTTTTTTTTCAGAATTACTCATCACTACTGGTACTTTCGCTAAAGCCTTCATTTAGACTGATGACATGAATCGTAATCAAGTTTTACCTCAAGTTGAGCTATCCGGCGACCCCAGTGCTTTGAGAAGGATTGATTTTTGCGCCCCACAGTCCTACCAAGGAACTGGTTTTCTGGAAATCTCAGCCTTACCAAGATTGGCCAAGGAGGCCTCTAGCGTTGAGCTAGGTGACGGTTTTCATTGGCAGATTAATACCCATTTTGCCGACTCTCCCGGCTCAGAACCCCGCCAAATCCTAAAATTAGGGATAAAAGGCCGTATTCACTTGGTTTGCCAGAGCTGTTTACAAGATTGTGGCTTGGACTTGGTTCAAGAGAGTCGATTTGTGATGGTCGTCAATGAAGCGGAGGCCGATGCCTTTCCAATGGAGGATGATCAGCAGGAACCTTTGGTGGCAAGTCAGCATTTTGACCTTTTGAGCTTAATTGAGGATGAAATTTTGCTGTCTTTCCCCTTGATTCCAAAGCATCCAGAGGGTGCCTGCCAGGTGCATGCGGCTTCGTTCGGGGGGGTCGGAGTAGTCTTCGAAGCTCCAGATAAACCTCAGAATCCCTTTAACATATTGAAAAATATGAAGAAAAATTGATTTAACCCCTCTCATTTTGAGCTGCGATTGAAGTTCGTTTTAAGAATAAATCAAGTATTTGAGGGTTTTTTCATGCTAGAATGTCGCCTTGCTTAGGAGTTCAATATGGCCGTCCAACAGAATAAAAAATCCCCATCCAAACGTGGCATGCACCGTGCGCACGA
>CANISN010000129.1 GCA_947470165.1 Burkholderiaceae bacterium
AGTTTCTACACGGTCTTCTGCCAAAATGAGCAGCTTATCCCCTGTGTCAACTAGCGCGTAGCTCAGTTCAGGATGAACATTCAATGCTTGATTTGACGGAATAGTCCAAGGTGTTGTTGTCCAGATCACAATCATTCCAGGCTTAGCTGGAATTTCTGTCATAGCAAATGCTTTTGCGAGTTGTGGGCGTTGCGCATCGTCAAATGCAAAGCCAACATCTACTGTCGGATCAGTCTTGTCTTGGTATTCCACTTCGGCTTCAGCGAGTGCAGAGCCACAATCAAAGCACCAGTTCACTGGCTTTAAGCCACGAAAGACGTAACCCTTTTCCCAGATCTTCCCTAGCGCACGAATCTCATCCGCTTCATTGCGAAAGTTCATAGTGAGGTACGGGTTATTCCAGTCACCAAGAACGCCTAAGCGCTCAAAGTCAATCTTTTGCTTATCAACCTGCACCTTGGCATAGGCGCGCGCTTTAGCTTGCACTTCCGCCGTTGGTAGATTTTTGCCAAACTGCTTTTCAATCTGAATCTCAATGGGCATCCCATGGCAATCCCAGCCAGGAACATATACAGAGTCGAAGCCCATTAACCAGCGGGACTTCACAATCATGTCTTTGAGAATCTTGTTTACTGCATGACCAATATGAATATCGCCGTTTGCATAAGGAGGACCATCATGCAAAATGAATTTTGGTTGATTGGCATGCGCCGCACGAATCTTGTCATAGAGTTTATTTTTTTGCCATTGCGCAACCCACTGTGGTTCACGTTTTGGTAGATCACCCCGCATCGGAAACGAGGTCTCTAGAAGATTTACGGGGTAAGAATTTTCTTTTTCAGACATAAGCTTTTTTCTGGAAATAATTTCTGGCATGCGCTGCATCAGATGCAATCGCTTTGGTAAGAGCTTCGAGATTGGAGTACTTCGCCTCATCACGAATTTTTTCTAAGAGTTCTACGGTAATAATTTTTCCATAGACATCTGCGTTGTAATCAAAAATGTGAGTTTCCAGTAATACACGACCTTCATCTTCGACAGTCGGTCTCACGCCTAGGCTAGCTACGGCAGGAAGTGGCTTATTACTGAGCCCTACTACCTGGGCAGTAAAGATGCCAGAGCAGGCTGGTTTTCGGTGGTGCAGATGATTGGCAACTGCAAGATTCAATGTTGGGAAACCTAAAGTACGCCCCAGTTTTTGACCATGAATGACGTGGCCAGAGATTCCGTAAGGACGGCCGAGTAATTTTGTGGCCTGCTCCATACTTCCATTGGCCAATGCATTACGCAATGCTGAACTGGAAATTCTTTCGCCGTCTTCAAGCACGGTATGAATGCTTGACACTTCAAAACCATATTTTTCACCGGCTCCTTTTAGGCTTGCAAAGTTACCAGCGCGTTTTGCACCATAGCAAAAATCATCCCCAATCAAAATCCATTTAGCGTTGAGTTGTTTGATGATGATTTCAGAAACAAATTCTTCTGGTGTGAGGCGAGCAAATGCCTTGTTGAAATGCTCCACAATAACGCGGTCGATGCCGATCTCTGCAAAGGCTGCAAGCTTGTCACGTAAATTCAGAATACGTGGGGGCGCTTGATCTGGGGAAAAGAATTCTTTAGGGTGCGGCTCGAAGGTCATCACGCAGCTGACTAAGCTACGTTCCTGGGCTCCATCCTTGAGCTCTTTTAGCAGGGCGCGATGACCCCTGTGCACGCCATCGAAATTACCGATGGTTAAGGCACAAGCTGGTCCTGCAGAAAATTGGGTGGGGCCACGGAATACGTTCACTAAATCACTTTCAGGGTCGCTTTCGGGGTAACCATCAATTATATTGTGGGCATGGCATCAATCGTCACCTTAATCTCAGGCCGCGGATCTAATTTCGAGGCCATCGTCAAAACTGCACAAAAAGAGGGGTGGCCAGTTGAATTTACCGGGGTCATTGCCAACCATTCTGCTGCTAAAGGCCTTGATTTTGCCCGCTCTCAGGGTATTCCAGCTTTCTCCATCGAACATCGGGAGCATGCAACACGGGAGTCCTTTGATGCCGCCCTAATGATGAAAATCGATGAATTAGGGGCTGATTTAGTGGTTTTAGCGGGTTTTATGAGAATTCTGACCCCAGGATTTATTCGTCATTTTGAGGGTCGCCTCATCAATATTCACCCAGCCTTATTGCCTGCCTTTCCGGGTTTACATACCCATGAGCGTGCTTTAGCGGCCGGTGTTGCTGAGCATGGGGCTAGTGTGCACTTTGTCACCGAGGGAGTAGATGAGGGCCCCATCATTTGCCAGGCATCTGTTTCAGTGCACCCAGACGATACCGCCGATAGCTTAGCGGCTCGGGTTTTGGCAGCTGAGCATCAGATTTACCCACGGGCCGTAAAATGGTTCTTAGATGGACGATTGCGAATAGAAGGTAATCAAGTTCAGGTTCAACCACCGGAGTCGCAATTAATAAAATTATGAGTAAAGAACGTTCATCTCGCGGTGCCACCGCTGGTAGTAAAGCTAGATCAGGATCAAGTTCTCGGTTAGCCCCCCAAAAAACTTACGCTGCTAAATCAAAAGATCCCCTGCGCCGCCCAGAGCGTCGTAATGCAAGCGGCAACATCATTGCGCCTGAAGGCCAAAAAAACTTTTCCAATGCCAAGGCCTTGCCGCAGCATGCGATTCATCTAGAGCGATTGCTTCCTGAGTTATTAAATTTCGAGCAGCCGGCCGATCGAGTAGTGAGTCGGTATTTCCGCTCCGAACCACAGTTGGGCAATCGTGATCGCGCTTTGATTGCGGAGAGTGCGTTTGCTATTTTGCGCCGTAAAAATGAGTTCTCACAATTTGCCTCTAGCGGTGAGGGCTCTCAAGCTAGACGCTTAGCCCTATTGGGTTTGATGTCTGCATTGACTGAGGGTGGTCTCGGTTCAGCCAACCGCGCAGAGAGTGCGATTGCAGATCTCGCACATGTTCTGAAGTCTGGCGAATATGAGTGGTTGCAACGTTTTGCAACCGTTGATCCGGCAGCACTCAATCCATTGGTTCGTAATAATTTGCCTGAATGGCTTTGGGATGCTTTTGGAAAATACCCTGGCGAAGAAACACGTGAAGCATTAGCCAAGACATTAATGCACCCAGCCTTGTTGGATCTGCGTGCCAACACGATGAAAACCACGCGTGAGCAATTGCTGGTCGAGATGAATGCATTGGGTGGTCGCTATCAAGCTATCCCAACTCCATATGCGCCTGATGGTGTGCGCATTATGGGTAAGCCCGCTTTGCAAAATACGGTTGGATTTAAAGCGGGGATGTTTGAGGTACAAGATGAGGGTAGCCAGTTATTGACTTACTTACTAGCCCCCAAGCGGGGCGAGATGGTGGTGGACTTTTGTGCGGGTGCCGGCGGTAAAACTTTGGCGATTGGCGCGCTCATGCGCTCCACAGGGCGCCTATATGCTCTCGATACATCTGAGCGTCGCTTGGCTAATTTAAAACCACGACAAGCGCGCAGTGGACTCTCTAATGTACATCCCGTATGGATTGATAGTGAGAACGATGCCAAGATCAAGCGCTTGGCCGGCAAGATTGATCGAGTTTTAGTGGATGCTCCATGTAGTGGTATGGGGACCTTGCGACGCAATCCTGATCTCAAATGGCGTCAGACTCCTGAAGGTGTTTTAGAGCTCAATCAAAAGCAGATGAATATTCTGGCCTCTGCAAGCCGTTTGTTAAAACCTGGAGGCCGCTTGGTTTATGCCACTTGCAGTCTTTTGCCACAAGAAAATCAGCAAATTGCTGAAGACTTTCTGGCAAAACACCCTAATTTTGAGGTACTTCCTGCAGCCGAAGCTCTTAAGTCATTGTTTCCAAAAGATAAAATGCCAATTGGCTGCAGTCCTGATAACCCTTGGTGGCAATTATGGCCTCATATTCACGGTACCGACGGCTTCTTTGCAGCGGTTTTCCAAAAGAAGGCTGCTGCACCTGTGGCAAAGGTCGATCAAGAGGATGTAAAAGATCAGGAAAAAGAGACCCAAGTCAAAACCAAGAAAGCTAGGAAAGAACTAAAATAAGGGTTTAGACCTCTCTAGGACACCCTTTTGAATACAGCTTCAGGTTTTGATTTATTTCTTAATTGGCTTTCCGATGGTTATTTAAACTGGGCTTGGTGGCAAGTTCTCGTTTTTACGCTGGTTCTCACCCATATTACTATTGCCAGTGTGACGATCTTTCTGCATCGATGCCAAGCGCACCGCGCATTGGAGTTGCATCCCATCATGTCCCATTTTTTCCGTTTCTGGCTTTGGCTCACGACGGGTATGGTTACTAAGGAATGGGCAGCCATTCATCGCAAGCATCACGCAAAGTGCGAGACTATTGATGATCCCCATAGCCCACAAATTTTAGGCATCAGTACAGTGCTCTCTCGTGGCGCTGAGTTGTATAAATATGAATCACGTAATCAAGAGACTCTAGAGAAGTTTGGTCATGGCACCCCAGATGATTGGCTTGAGCGTAATATCTACTCAAAGTATTCCTGGCAAGGCGTTGCATTAATGCTGATCATTGATGTGCTCTTGTTTGGTGCAATTGGCCTAACAGTGTGGGCAGTTCAAATGCTGTGGATCCCGATTACTGCTGCCGGAATAATTAATGGTATTGGTCACTTCTGGGGTTATCGCAATTACGACTGTGAAGATGCTTCAAGAAATATTTTTCCTTTGGGTATTTTGATTGGCGGAGAAGAGTTACATAACAACCACCATACCTTCGCTACCAGCGCTAAGCTTTCTAGTAAGTGGTATGAGTTCGACATCGGCTGGATGTACATCCAGATGCTCAGTGCGCTTGGCTTGGCTAAGGTCAAGAAGACTTCTCCAAAACCAATACTGAGCGACCTGCGCCCTGCAGATCAGGGAACACTCGAAGCGATCATCGCTAACCGTTATGAAATCATGGCCCGCTATAGCAAGACTTTGCGCAGTTTCTTCAATAATGAAGTTCAGCATATGCAAGTGTTAGCGGCTCATCTGAATGATGCGCGTACCTGGTTGGGCAAGGATGAATCTCGTTTGACCGTAGAAGAAAAGAGCAAGTTAGAAGAGTTGATGGCAACGAATTCTCAGTTACGAAAGATGATTGAGATGCGCCGGGATTTGCAAGCCATCTGGAGTCGATCTAATGCTACTGGAGATCAATTATTGTCTCAGTTGCACTCTTGGTGCCAGCGTGCAGAAGATAGTGGCTTGAGTAGCTTGCGCGACTTCTCTTTAAGGTTGCGTTGCTATGTTTAAGTTGGCAGCTTGGTAAAAGCCTAGACAATAAAAAACCCGCTGATGTGGCGGGTTTTTTATTTGCAGCAAATAAATATCTAATCGGCAATTATTTGAGCTTAGTTTCTTTATAAGCAACGTGCTTGCGAATGGTTGGATCAAACTTCATGATCTCCATTTTTTCAGGCTTGGTGCGCTTGTTTTTTGAAGTTGTATAGAAG
>CANISN010000130.1 GCA_947470165.1 Burkholderiaceae bacterium
AGGCAGGCGATTCGCTCACAAGAGTATGTGCTCGTATGCGAAGGTTATATGGATGTCGTGGCACTCGCGCAATTGGGATTTCCAAATGCAGTCGCGACATTAGGCACTGCTTGTACTGCAAATCACGTACGTATGTTGTTACGTCAAACTGATCGCATTGTGTTTTCATTTGATGGCGATGCTGCTGGTCAGCGTGCCGCGCAAAGGGCATTAGAGGCTTGCTTGCCACTTATGTCAGATGATAAAGAGATTCGTTTCTTATTTTTGCCTACAGAACATGATCCCGATAGTTATGTTCGTGCTTATGGCGCATCAGCTTTTGAGAAAGTAATTAAAGAAGCGATGTCAATCTCTAGCTTCTTCTTTAAGATCGCTAGCCAAGATCATGAGCTGACTACTCCAGAAGGAAGGGCGCAGACTCATCATGCGGCAAAGCCTTTACTACTGTCGATGCCACCGATCGCTTTGCGTACGCAAATTTTGCGTGAGTTGGCTATTCGGACCAATTCCACGCCTGCAGAATTAGAGTCTTTTTGTGGTTTAACTATGGCAGCTGCTCCAGTGCAGCAGGGCTCTTATGCCACTACAAATCAGCGTACCCCCAATTTTGTACAGAACAACAGTAGCAACAGAAATCAGGGCGCTCCATGGCAAGCATCTAAAGGTTCGGCAAAAAGGGTGGCAACACAAAGTATTGCGCCTCCTCAAGCCCCAACAGATTTAGCGGAGCAGATGTTGCGAGTCTTAATTCAGTTTCCGCATTTAGGAAAAGCATTGGATAGTAATAAGCGGGTGCTTGCCTTACAAGCTTCTGAACTGCGATCGACAAAAGCATTGGAGTTGATGAAAGATTTGCTGGCCCAGTGTGATTTAGTTGAATTGATCCCCGGTGAGAATGGCAAGCCAGCAACTGTTGGTGCTGGGGCTTTTGCTTTATTCCAAGAGCAGTTATCCCGCAGCGAGTTAGCCCCACTCTATGAGGTACTGAGAAAGCGGGTCATGGGCTCTGATCTAGAGGTTGAAGGGGCGATTGCAGATTTAGATGGCGCCTTCAAAAAACTAGAGCTAACCCACCTTAAGTCAGAGATGACAGAGATTGCCCAAAAAATCGCTGGTAGCACTGCCACAGAGCAAGATCGTGCCCGATATCGCGAACTAGGCGAAAGATTGAAGTTCTCATAAGAATTTTCTGATTTAGGCCTCAAAAATCCTGAAATTCCCCCTATATTTTTACTAATAGCGGGGTCGGAAAAGTCACAATCGACTATAATCCTCTATTCCCAGAAAAAAACCGATTTAATTCAGCCACTTGCGCTTTATTTTGAAGAAATTTGGGGCAAGTGGACAACGTGGCTGAAGCTAATCAGTCGAGAACAATCATCAGTAATGTGAGTAAGTGCTAATAAATGCCAAATATCAAGAAAAAATCAGCCAAACCAGCAGTCAAAGCTAAACCAGCCAAGCCAACTGCTAAAGCTTCGGCAAAGGTCACTAAGCCAGTTGCAAAAGCTAAGGCTCCTGCTAAACCAGCCAAGCCAATTGCTAAAGCTCCGTCAAAGTCCGCTAAGCCAGTTGCAAAAGCTAAGGCTCCTGTTAAATCGGCTAAGCCAGTTACTAAAGCATCTGCAAAAGCAGTAAAAGTCTCCGCTAAAGCACCAGCTAAATCAGTTGCTAAGACTACTGCTAAAGCGGTTAAGCCAGTTGCGAAAGCGTCGGCTAAGTCAGGGATAAAAGCTGAGGCGCCAAAAAAAGGTAAAGCTACAGTCGCATTAAAGGCTGAAGTGAAAAAAGAGGCCAAAGAAACTAAAGGCAAAAAAGCGAAGACGGTTGAAGTTGAGCTTGTAGCGACTGAAGAAGTTAAAAAGGGTCGCAAGCCAAAAGCTGAAGCGCTTGCTGAAGGCGCTGAGCCAGTTTTGACTGATCGTCAAAAAGCCCGTGAGCGTAAGGCAAAAGAGAAAGCACTCCTAAAAGAATTCGCAGCACAACAGTTGGGCTCAGAAGCGCAGCAAGAATTGCGTCGTACTCGTCTCAAAACTTTGATCAAGATGGGTAAATCCAAGGGTTACTTAACCCATGGTGAAATGAATGACGTCATGTCAGACGAGCTTTCTGATGCCGATGCTTTAGAAACGCTGATTAGCCTCTTAAATGACATCAACATTACCGTTTATGAGCAAGCCCCTGATGCTGAAACGCTATTGCTAAATGAGAATGGCTCAGCAGCAACTACTGAGGAAGAAGCCGAAGAAGAAGCTGAAGCGGCGCTCTCTACAGTGGACTCAGAGTTTGGTCGCACCACTGATCCAGTACGTATGTATATGCGTGAGATGGGCACAGTTGATTTGCTGACTCGCGAAGGTGAGATCGTCATTGCGAAAAAGATTGAAGCCGGTCTTAAAGATATGGTGATGGCTTTGGCTGCATGTCCTGTCACGATCGGTGAAATTCTTGCTAACGTAGAGAAGATTGCTAGTGGTGAAATGGAGATCGATCAGTTTGTGGATGGATTAGTTGATCCTAATGCTGAAGATATTAAGCTTGGACCAGAAGAGCCAGAGATTGACCCAGACGCAGAAGAGGGCGGAGAAGAAGGTGAGGATGAGGGTGCCGGCGGTGCAGCCGCAGCTACTGCTAACGCTAAGCAGTTAGAAGAGCTCAAGCAGATCTCTTTGGAGAAGTTCGCAATTGTACGTACTCAGTCTGACAAGATGCGTCGTGCCTTTGATAAGGAGGGCTATAACTGCCCAGCTTATATCAAGGCGCAGGAAGCAATTCGTGGGGAGTTACTCGGTTTCCGCTTGACGGCCAAGAGTGTTGAGAAATTATGTGACACCATGCGCTCACAAGTAGATCAAGTATGGAAACTCGAGCGCGGTATCGTGAGTTTGTTAGTGGACAAAGTTGGCGTCAATCGTGGTGAAGTATTAAAAGACTTCCCCAAGATGTCGATGAACTTAGAGTGGACCAATAAGTTACTCAAAGAAAATAAGCCATATACAGCTTTACTGCAACGTAATGTTCCAGCGATTCAGGAATTGCAGCAGAAGTTGATTGATATTCAAACTCGCGTTGTATTGCCACTTCCAGAATTAAAAGAAGTGAATAAAAAAATGATTGCGGGCGAGAAGCGGGCGCGTGAAGCAAAGCGTGAGATGACTGTTGCTAACTTACGTTTGGTTATCTCAATTGCCAAAAAATATACCAACCGTGGTTTGCAATTCTTAGATTTGATTCAAGAAGGCAATATCGGTTTGATGAAAGCGGTAGATAAGTTTGAGTACCGCCGTGGTTATAAGTTCTCTACTTATGCAACATGGTGGATCCGTCAGGCTATTACCCGCTCTATTGCTGACCAGGCACGCACGATCCGTATCCCAGTACATATGATTGAGACGATTAATAAGATGAATCGTATTAGCCGTCAAATCTTGCAAGAAACTGGTCACGAGCCAGATGCGGCAACCCTAGCACTCAAGATGGAAATTCCTGAGGACAAGATTCGCAAGATCATGAAGATTGCTAAAGAGCCAATTTCGATGGAAACACCTATTGGTGATGATGCGGACTCAAACTTGGGTGACTTCATTGAGGATAGCAATACCTTGGCACCAGCAGAAGCAGCATTGCATGACTCGATGCGTGATGTGGTGAAGGATGTATTGGATTCATTAACACCACGCGAAGCAAAAGTATTGCGTATGCGCTTTGGCGTTGAGATGAGTACAGACCATACTCTCGAGGAAGTGGGTAAACAGTTTGATGTCACGCGTGAGCGTATTCGTCAGATTGAAGCCAAGGCATTGAGAAAAATGCGTCATCCAAGCCGCAGCGACAAACTCAAGACCTTCCTCGAAGAGGATTGATTGCCAATAGTTGAGTATCGTGAATTCCTTATAAAAAAGGATTCACGATTTGTAGTCTCTTATCAATTATTTGCCGGTGCTGCATATCTTCTGAGTATAGTTTTTCACACCCAGCTTGCAGGGCTGCAGCAATAATCATTGAATCATAGTGATGGTATCCATATCTCCTAGATACTATCAATCCGGTTTCGAAAGTATCTATATCAAGCGATCTTACGTTGAATGTAGACGTAAATAAATCCAAAAACTCATCCAGCTCACTATTAGATATTTTTATTTTTCTAATGCTGGCAGAAGTAAATTCATTGAGTACTTGAACGCTTATCACGTTTGATTGTTGTAAATTTTTACTTACCCAGTCTGCTTTTTTTGTATCTGATGATAGTAAATAAAGTAGGGTGTTGGTATCAAAAAATATCTTCTTAGCGTTCATTTAATTCAGATCTGTCAAAGTGAAAATCAGTGGGCATGCGACCACGAAATTTTCTCAAACTTTGAAGCCTATCCTGTAAAGAAGGTTTCTTCTTAACTTGGAAATGTTTTTTATCCGCGACATGGACCTCAATGTTGTCTCCTTCTTTCAGGTCTAAAAATTCGACCACTTGAGCGGGTAGACGAATGGCAAGGCTATTCCCCCATTTTGATACGACCATGATTTTCATCTCCTATAGATATACATATAATAATGTATATCTATATAAAAACCAACAATTCATCAAGCGCATACAAATCAATAATTCAAAGAGCCCCTTCAATTACAATAAGAGCTTAGGGCCTATAGCTCAGTTGGTTAGAGCAGAGGACTCATAATCCTTTGGTCCCAGGTTCAAGTCCTGGTGGGCCCACCAGCAATATCAACGACTTAGGGAGAAATTCCTAAGTCGTTTTTCTTTCTGTGTAGTTGGTGTGTAGCACGTATCACCAGTAAACCTCAATAGATATATGGCTCTAGCTTGGAGCAATGAACTACTTGTTGCCCGTGGTTTATGAGTGCTCAAGGACTACTTTCGGCTAATAGGAATCAGTTATAAGGACTCCATTGTATTTTGTAACTATTTATTCCTAAGCCTGATAAAAGCTCAAGTCGAAATCACTGGATTACTTGTTCTATATCAATACTGGCATACCGATTCAGAGACAAAATATTCTTATGAATGCTGATGTAGTTATTGTTGGGGCGGGCCCTTCCGGTCTATGCTTGGCCAGAGCGTTGAGCGGTCAAGGCCTTGGTATTACGCTCATCGAGAAACAATCATTACAGGAAATTTCAGAACCCTCTTTCGACGGAAGAGAAATAGCGCTTACTCAAGAATCAGTCAGATTGATAAAAGATTTGGGCTTATGGTCCAATATAGAGTCCCACGCAATATCACAATTGCGCGATGCCAAAATTCTCAATGGCCATTCGAGTTTTTCAATGAATATCCCCCATCAATTGGGGGGGCATCAAGAACTAGGTTGGCTTATTTCAAACCACCTCATCCGCGAGGCAGCGTTTAAGTCAGTCCAGCAAGCAAACAATGTACATCATGACATTACTATATTGACCGATCAAAAAGTCACCAATGTAAGTGCGAATAATGAAATAGCAGTTGTTAATTTAGAGGGCGGTATCGAG
>CANISN010000131.1 GCA_947470165.1 Burkholderiaceae bacterium
TCTCTGGTTATGTCATGAGTAAATCTGGAAAAATGTATGCTGTGACTTCCTTTATTAACCACTCCAACGCTGGGAGAGGCTTAGAGGCACATGATCAATTGTTAGCGTGGCTACTAGACGATGGTCCAGAGCCAAAACAGGCGCGCTGAAGTCGGTCCCTCACACCATCCCACTCCTCGCCTACTGGTGGCTCCGGGAACAGAATGAGGTCCCAGCCTTGTTGATCGAGATCTCGCAAAGAACGATATAAGCGACTAGCAAATATCGCGCTATCACTAGGAATAATCACTTCCTCAAAATGTACAGATGGATGACCGTCTTCGCCCAATGAAGAATCTGAATCCCATACTGCAACCGCTACACGAGATTTGATATCCGGAAACTCGCTGAGAGCATCTAACACCCTTCCTGATGCATACATTCTTAAAGGCGTTGTTGGGGCGTAATGCGCACGTAGAGTTCCGGATACTCTTGGTAAAGTAGCATCCCGCTCGCTAACATTGACCTCTCCAGGCAGATACACCTTCATACCCGTCTTCGCAAAAATCTCACTGGGGGTGATCAGACCTGGTCGTAATAAGACTGCGCGATCACCAGAAGATAAATCGATAATGGTTGATTCAATACCTACTTCACAATCGCCGCCATCCAAAATCAGAAGATCTGGCATATCTTCGAACTCGCTTCGGACATCGGCTGCACTTGTAGGTGATACCTTGCCAAATCGATTTGCAGAGGGGGCGACTAATCCACCCTTAAATTGACGCAACAGTTCTTGGGCAATAGGGTGAGCAGGCACACGAATTGCTACTGTATCTTGGCCACCCGTAAGCTCTACTAAAACCGCCTTATCTTTTTTTAAGACTAGGGTGAGTGGACCCGGCCAGAATGCATTGATGAGCTTTAATGCATCCTCCGATAAATCTCTAACCCATGGCACCATAACTGGTACCCAATCTACTGGAGTTTTTTCAAACAAATCAGGAGCCGCCAAATGCACAATCAGCGGGTGGTTGGAAGGTCTACCTTTAGTAGTAAAGATCTTTTTGATTGCGTCAGGATTCTTCGCATCCGCTCCTAAGCCATAAACAGTCTCAGTTGGAAAGGCAACAAGGCCACCATCTCGCAAGATTTGTACCGCCTGATCAATAACTACAGATGATTGTAGTACGCTACTATCGCTGGACATCTCTAGGGCTCGATCCCTAATTCAAGAGCAACAGCTGCACAATTTTGGCGCGCTTGATTAAGCGACTCACCTAAACAATTGATATGCCCCATCTTGCGACCCATGCGTGGATCGGCCTTGCCGTATAAATGTAACTTAGCATCAGGATGAGAAAGTACTTGATTCCAGGCAGGCTCTCTTGCCTTGTCTACACTACCCTCGTACCAAAGATCACCTAGCAGATTTAACATTGAAACGGGGGCTAGTAAACGGGTATCGCCTAAAGGCAAACGTGCCATTGCTCTTACCTGCTGCTCAAACTGACTACTTACACAAGCATCCATAGTGTAGTGGCCAGAGTTATGGGGACGTGGTGCAATCTCGTTCGCTACAATATCGCCACTCTTGAGAACAAAGAACTCTACGCATAAAACACCTACGTAATCAATCTTCCGAATAAGTGCTTTAGCAGCTTCAATAATTTTTTTCTCTTGCGCAGGCTTAAGTGATGGTGCTGGTACGGTTGAGGTATGCAAAATACCATCACGATGGATATTCTGAGAAACGGGATAGGCTACTACTGCATCATCATAGCCACGCACTACCAATGCAGAAACTTCAAAATCTAAGTCCATCCGTTTTTCAAGAACACAAGGCACCCTACCCAACTCAGCCCAAGCAGCAGCCAAGTGCGTACATTCATAAACAGTCATTTGACCTTTACCGTCATAACCCATGCGAGCGGTCTTCAAAATTCCAGGGAAAAGATCGGCAGGTACCTGTCCAAGATCCGAATCATGCTCAATGACAAAGTGGGGAGCTGGACCAATATTGGTCTCCGACTTCCAAGTAGCTAAGAATTTTTTCTCGGCAACCCGATTTTGAGCTAAAGATACGCAGCTGCTACGGGGTGCCACAAAGACACCTAGAGACTCAAGTTCGTCTAAGGCTTGAGCGGGCACATTCTCAAATTCTGTGCTGACAGATTTACACAAGCTGGCCATCTCCTCAAGAGCAGCTGAATTGATGTAATCGGCTTGAATAAATTTTTCAGCAATGGAGCCAGCAGGACTATCTACTCCTGGATCGAGAACACAAACCTTGTATCCCATCGCTTGCGCAGCTTGTGTAAACATCCGCCCTAATTGACCGCCTCCCAAAATTCCTAAATACGAACCCGGCAAAATGGGCTCCAAACGATCTACCATCTGCTTAATATCCCGGCAGATGCATAGAGCGCGCAGTATCAGACTGCTTTGCACGAAACTCTTCTAGCTGCTTCGCTAAAGCGGCATCATGAATGGCTAAGTTAGCGATCACGTGTAAAGCTGCATTTGCTGCGCCTGCCTCACCAATAGCAAATGTTGCTACCGGAATACCTTTAGGCATCTGCACAATGGAGTAAAGAGAATCTTCACCACGAAGATACTTGCTGGCAACAGGAACGCCATAGATTGGAATAATGGTTTTAGAGGCAAGCATGCCTGGTAGATGGGCAGCGCCACCAGCACCAGCAATAATTGCCTGCAGGCCATTAGTGCGAGCATTTTCTGCATATTGAAACATGTCATCAGGCATGCGATGGGCAGAGAGGACTTTAGCCTCATGAGCGATGCCAAATTGCTCTAGCATTTGAGCGGCGTGTTGCATGGTGTCCCAATCTGAATTGGAGCCCATCACTATTCCGACTATTGGCTTCTTACTCATCTACCTCTCCAGATACCCTAATTCGATGCGGTTAACAATATAGTGAATCTAACTTTAACCTTATTATCCCAGCCTTTTTGAGGCTCTAGGTAATTAGACTCCAGTTAGACGTGTGAGAGCTTCGCGGTACTTTTCCGCTGTTTTATTAACCACATCAGTTGGTAAAGCAGGCGCAGGGGCTGTTTTTGGCCAAAGCTTACCATCCACCATGGCAGTTTCGAGCCAATCTCGAACAAACTGTTTGTCAAACGAGGGCGGGTTTGAGCCCACATGATAGGTTTCAGCAGGCCAGAAGCGTGAGGAGTCAGCAGTCAGGATCTCGTCCATCAACACCAGCTGTCCAGCATCATCTAAACCAAATTCAAACTTGGTATCAGCAATGATGATTCCACGAGTTGCAGCATATTCAGAGGCTTTTTTATACAAACGAATACTGACTTCACGAATTTGATTAGCCAACTTCTCGCCAATCATCTCGATCACCTTATCAAAAGAGATGTTCTCATCGTGCTCACCCATATCTGCTTTTGCGGCAGGGGTAAAGATGGGCTCAGGCAACTTCTGAGCATTTTCTAAGCCGTCTGGTAAGTCGATTCCACAAACCTGACCAGTCTCTTTGTAATCTTTCCAAGCACTACCGGCAAGGTAGCCACGTACTACAGCTTCCACCAAAATTGGCTTCAGGCGCTTTGCTACTACCGCACGATCTTGCACTTGATCTACTTCATCCACAGATACGACACTACGTGGATCAATACCTGTCAAGTGATTCGGAATTACATCAGCCAACTTCTCAAACCAAAAGTTTGCCATTTGATTGAGCACAATGCCCTTCTCAGGAATCGGCTGACCCATAACTACATCAAAAGCAGATAAGCGATCTGTCGTGATCATCAGTAATTTGTCATCACCAAGTGCGTAGACATCGCGCACCTTTCCTTTAGAGAGCAGAGGTAGGGACTTAATAGAGGTGGCGTACAAAGCTGGCATGTTGGCCTTACTTCACAATCTGAGCTAACTTACCACTCTTATATAGCTCAGCCATTTTTTCTAAAGGGATCGACTTAATTTTAGATGCTTGGCCTGAACAACCAAATGCATTGAAACGAGCAATGCATACTTTCTTGGCAGCTTCACGGGCAGGCTTGAGGTAATCGCGAGGATCAAACTTGCTAGGATTCTCAAAAAGATAACGGCGAATTGCACCTGTCATGGCAAGGCGAATATCAGTATCGATATTAATCTTACGTACACCATTCTTAATGCCCTCTTGAATTTCTTCAACAGGCACACCATAAGTTTCCTTCATATCACCACCAAACTCACGAATCTCTGCGAGTAGTTCTTGTGGGACGCTAGAGGAACCATGCATTACCAAATGGGTATTAGGAATGCGCATATGAATTTCTTTAATGCGCTCGATTGCCAAGATATCCCCAGTAGGCTTCTTAGTAAATTTGTAAGCTCCATGACTTGTACCAATCGCAATCGCCAAGGCATCGCACTGGGTTACTTTCACAAAGTCAGCAGCTTGCTCAACGTCAGTCAATAATTGCTCACGCGTCATCTTGCCATCAGCACCATGTCCATCTTCCTTGTCACCCTGCATGGTTTCTAATGAACCCAGAACGCCTAGCTCAGCTTCAACAGTAACCCCAATAGAGTGAGAAAACTTCACTACTTCTTTGGATACATCGATGTTGTAGTCATAACTAGCAACGGTCTTTCCATCAGCCTCTAAAGAACCATCCATCATGACGCTGGTAAAACCACTCTTAATTGCAGCCATACAAACCGCTGGACTTTGACCGTGATCTTGATGCATCACAATAGGAATATGTGGATACGCCTCAACGGCAGCAGAAATCAGATGGCGTAAGAAAGATTCACCAGCGTATTTACGAGCGCCTGCAGAAGCTTGCATGATCACTGGAGAATCCGCTTCATGAGCAGCTTCCATGATCGCCGTTACTTGCTCTAAATTATTTACGTTAAATGCTGGTAAGCCATAGCCGTTTTCAGCAGCGTGATCCAAGAGTTGTCGTAAAGATACTAAAGCCATGATGATCTCTTAATTGAAATGTTGATAATAAATAATTGAGTAAATATTATAGAAATGCATTACTTCACTTGAATAATTTTGAGGGAATTTGTGCCGCCAGGCTCACCCATCGGCTCGCCGGAGGTCAGGACCAAAATGTCACCCTTCTTCACGGCGCCCAATTTTTTCAAGCAATCTTCTACTTCTTGTAAAGCAGTATCACGATGCTTGGTGTAATCTAATCCAATTGGAAATACATTGCGATAGGTACTCAAGGCACGCTGCGTTGAAATCTTTGACGTTAGGGCAAAAATAGGGACATGAATGTTATGACGACTCATCCAGACTGGGGTAGAACCAGAGTCGGTCAATGCTGCAATCGCATGGGCATTAAGGTGATGTGCTGTAAATAGCGCACCCAATGCAATAGTTTGGTCAATGCGGGCAAACGTTTGGTCTAAGAAGTCTGTATCGAGCTTTACACGATCTGACTTTTCAGCTTCAACACAAATCTCTGCCATTGCTTTAATAGTTTGTACTGGATACATACCCGCAGCA
>CANISN010000132.1 GCA_947470165.1 Burkholderiaceae bacterium
CCAAAACCTTCAAAATTCTTAGACTGTGCAAAAACAGCAGTTGTCAGAAATAAGCTAGTAAGAGAAATAAATAGTTTTTTAAGCATAATTTTTTCCCTAGGTTTTGTAATCAAACTTCATTTGCTCAGAAATCAAAATACCCTTACTCGTTAGCTCACAAAGGCCCGCATACATTGCTAGAGGAGTTGGCTCGCTCATTCCCTCTTCAATTATTCTTTGATTATCAAAAGCAAGTTCAAGAGCTGAAAAGTTTCCATAAGTTTTAATTGCTTTAGCCACAATGCGCGGATTACATTGGCCAAGAAGCGTTTTAAATTGATCTTTCATCTTAAGGATTTGTTCGTATGACTTTTGCTGATAGCCCTCAATCTTAGCCCTGCCTGTAGCTTTAGCAATAGCTTCATCAATTTCAAAAAAACTTGAGGAATGCTTTTCTCCCGCTGAAATATGGTATGAGTCGTATTTCAGCTTTGGTTTAGTTAAAAGTAAATACAGAGCATCTGCACAATAATCTACTGGAACAACATCAATCTTTTGATCTAAGGTGCAAGGAAATGCTTTTAGTAGCAACGCCATTCTAAAAACCCAAAAGATACTTCCAGATGCCTTACATCCTAACTTAGTATGTCCAATAACAATTGACGGTCTAGCTATTATCAAAGGTAAGTTTGGTAACTCTTCTTTTAGGCGTCGCTCAACTTCATATTTGCTATGCGTGTACTCCAAAAAATGTTGGGTTTCAATTCCAGCGTCATATCCCTCGGGAACAGGATTTGGTGAGCTTACTCCGCATGCCATTGCAGTACCAATTTGAATGAATCTCCTCAAACTACACCGATGACTTAGGCCATGGGCCATATTTAATACGCCATCTACATTTGTAGGCCAGATAGCAGCATTATTCCCAAAAGATGCTAATGCAGCACAGCTGACAATATTTTCAACTGAGTTTAGGCGGGGGTCATCAATCCAACGATTCACGACATTTAAATCGCCGCACAGAATCTGCTCTAACCTTAGTTGTAATAACTGCTCAGTTGTGATGCCATGATTTCTGAGTGTATTAACCAATCTCACCATGCCCTCTTCAGGTTTTGATGAGCGAATTAAGAAAAGCGCGTCACTAGCTTCATTGCTAGCAAGGAGCTTGGCTGCCAAAGCCCCGCCAATAAATCCGCTTGCGCCAGTAATCAGTATTTTTGGATGGAAAGTCATTAGTGTGGATGTTGAGTATAGTTTGGTGATTTTAGCAGTCAATAACGATGTCTTTTTAGATGCCTTTAATGTTGAAGAGATAAAAAATTCTCTGCTCTACAACCATAACAATCTTATTTCCCAGCTTTAAACATCTGCGGGTGATCCTATGGGATCCGCCTGACCGTCGCGTTGAGTGAGGCTGGATTGAGTCAACCCTGCTCAATCGACTAACTTGAAAGCATATTAAAAAAGAAATATGACCTGCCCAGCACGATTGGAGCGTGCGATCTACGCCCTAGAAGAATTTTCGAATGCTAAAAAGCATAATAGATTCAATGACTTATAGCGTTAAGATGGCTCTGTGTAATAAATTGTGCAATGCGCTTTAGATACTTTACTTTTTGTCCTTCAAAGCAAGTAAAAGTGGATGACCAGTTGGAAACTCAACATCCTCAATTGCCCCCTTGACCTCAGGCAAGGCATTGGCAATTTCATCTCTACCCTGAAATACCATTGTCCACTTACTAAAAGTTCGCTCTGAAATAGGCTTTCGATCAATTAGTCGGACATTTTTATGTCTTTGATCTTTTTGAATCCTGTTCCATAGCGCATCAATCTGATCTGCTTTGCCTTGAATGACCTGTCCAAAACGATCATTTTCATAAATGAGTACTCCGGTAATTCCAAGGGCCTGATTATTTGAATAGGAGTGATACAAAAGACGCATCAATCCTAAAAATGACATTGCCTGAGCGGGTTCGCTGACGTAGGTTAATTCAATTAGCGACGACATAAAATAATAGCGTGAGATTGGGGATTGAGAAATACTTAAAAGAAGAACTCTCACCATTACTAGGTGAGAGTTTGTTATCAAAATTGAAGGGGCTAATCAAATTAAGCTGCAATTAACTTGCGTACTTTGGATCCTGGTTTTGATACTGATGAAAATTGGTTTTGGAAAGCACTCATTGCACCATCAACACTATTTTCAAAATTTACACAAGCTTCTTTTGATGCTAAGTAAGCTTGATCAAACGTTTGTAATGTTGAATCCATCAGATAGTCAAATGTATTTATAAATGCCTCAGAGCCTGCCGGTGCCTTAGCGGTAACTTCTTTAACCAGTTTTATTAAGTCAGCATTGGACTCATCAATTGCAGACTTGAACATTTCAACAACTTCCTTGTTGCCCTTACGAATTGCTTTGGTCATCTTGCTTTGGACTGCAGTTACTTCTGCGATAACAACTGGTGCATCTTCAGCCTTAATGATTTCGATAACTTCTTTTGGGTCCTTAATGCTTAGCATTTTGCTGGCTTTAGCCTGGGCAGCGGCTACTGCATCTTTAGCGGCATCGTACTGAATCTCAGTAATAGTCTTGACATTCTCGATAGCTAATTGTGCTAATGCTTGGGCAGACTCAGCTACTTTTGCTTGGGTTGCTACTAATTTATCTGCTTGAAACATACGGCTCTCCATAAAATGTCGTTATTAAAAGTGCTTCTAAAATTTTGCAAACCATGATACTAGCTGGGATTTATGAAATTTGCTGGCCTAAAAGAAAACCTAGCTTGAATACTTAAAATTGAGGGTTTAGCTTTGGGAATGCTTCAACTTTTAGTAAGTTTTGTATGAAAGGTACTTTAATGACAACACTGCCTGTACTCGATCCCCTTTAGGATCTGACTCGCGCTGAATATTCATTGAGAAATCAATTGCACTCATGATGCCATCACCAAATTGCTCATAAATAAGCTTTTGGAAGGATTGAGTTTAAAGACGGAGCCGAACAGTGAAGATTTGGCCTGCCCAGCACGATTCAAGCGTGCGACCTTGAGCCAAGAAGAATTCGTAAGTTTTTTGATGTAGTTCATCAACAAAAGAGGTTTAGCTGAGTACGTGAGCTATTTTGAGATTAAAGAATCAACCGACTTACCTATGCTGATTTAAATTTTCTCACTACCCTACTGTATTTTTTTTATCCTTTTTTAACCCAGGCACTGCACCACCCTTTAGCTGAAACTGCTTTACCACCAAACGCGAGGCACGGCGCATTGGCATCTTTTGCAGTTCCCTGAAACAAAGTACAAGCAGAACAATTTTGGCCTGATGCATATTGAGGAAATTTATTAGTATCAATTTTCTTAACATCACTGACGTAACCTAGTGCGATTGCAGATGGATCAGAATCTACCACTAAGTTTTGCGCTGGTTTTTGGGCAAGTGCAAAACCGCTCACTAGGGAGCTAGCTGTACCAATAATAAAACTTCGACGTTTATTCAACATAAGAGTCCTTTGTAATTTAATTAAATCTAGCGTTGCTACTTATCTATTGCAACCAGTAGAGTGACTATAGAAAAGTATTAATTATTGTTTTGCTCCCTCAGATAAACGCCGACCTAAAGCAACAGCATAAGGCGCCGCACGAGCACTCAACATAGGATCATTCGAAGGCTCAACACCCTTAGGCATTACCATAGGGTTATAGTTGACAGTAAGGCATGCGCCCTTGTCATCCTCTGAAACCGAGGTAATCTTTAAAGCTCCCAGATTTATTTTTTTGCGGCCCTCGGGAAGTGGCACTGTAGCATTATCGAGTTGATCTCCAGGCTGCGCCAACTCTAAATTGAAGTTAAATGCAACCTTACCCTCTTTAACGCGTTGGCGTAAATCATCAAACAAGAAGCTAGGTCCTTTTTCTTTTGCTTCTTCATCAGAGAGTCCTTGCGTGCCGTTAACAGGCTCAAACATCCATTTACCAAATTGCTTTACTCCACTGGCATTAGTAAAACCAAAAGCATGTACACCCCAATAGTTGACACTAGCAAAACTGGCTGGAACTGGTTGTGACGCAAGATACCTTCCCTGCAGCAGTACTTCTGGATTAGCATCATTAAATGCTTTTACTTTGACCGGATCTGGGGCTTTAGTCGCCGGGTCTGGTTGACGAACTGCCAGCAATGCCATTAGTTGTTGTGGCGTTGCTGAACCAAATATCGGCGCAGAAATATTACCCATGAGCCATTGCTCGCCATTTGGTAAAGTGAACTGAAGTGACATATTGCGCTGCGATTTTGTATTGTCAGCGGCCTTTGGATTTGCTCCGCCAACTGAATAACGAGCAACTACTGGGATGCGCTTACCACTGAATACCGATGCACTTGATAGTGCACGACCCTCAAGCGATCCCGTAAATTCTCCAGTGGCACAAATACCTTTTGCGCCAGAGCGCCGATAGCCATCGAACTTTCCGTTCGTAGCCTCAAACTGATTGACCATTGCAACTGGATTAACCGGTGTTTGTGATTGTGCAAAAGCACTTACTGAAAAGGCAGTCCCGATTAAAGTGAGCGCCGACAATAACGGAATTTTCATAAGAGATCCCTTAATGGTGTTGAGTGAATATAAGATCATTAAATGCAATATAAAGTTAACATAAAGAAAAAGATTTAATAGATAGAGTTTTTTAAGGACTTGACTATTTCGGTGATTTTTGTGCTCTAAATGATGCAAAGCACCATTATTGTTTTATCAATACTTACGCTTTTAATATAAGCTAGAACGATAACCGAGGCAATAATTTTTTAGTTGATTATTCTTGGTATTCTATATGCATATAGATCAGAAATTTAGAGTTGTGAGTAGTGAATCATTGAGGAGCAGCCGTGAATAAACTAATCTTCATCACATTTATTTCCTTAGCCTTATTCGGATGTGGTGATTCAGATAAGCAAACAAAACCAGTGGGTCAATCACCTAGTCAACAAGATAAAAATAAGCCTGAAAGTGCGCCACAAAATTCTACAAGCCCAGGTTACTAATACCCCTCTGAAATACCTTTTCCTTATTTGGAGGCCTATTCAAAATTCGACCAATATCGAGCCAATCTACCAGCCTAAGCTTATATGAAGTAAAGTGAAATTTGGCCAGCCCAGCACGATTTGAACGTGCAACCTACGCCTTAGAAGCTTTAAAAATGAGTTAAAACAATAGCAAAAACAATGGTATTAAGGTGTTGAAATAGATGTGGCATAGGCACCGAGAACCTTGGTGTCGGGTGGAATTGAGTGGATTTTGAATGGTATCTGCTGGCGGCTAGTTGGTCGGATATGAAATTTGCCGGGTTAACCGATAAAATAAAATCCGAATATGAACTTATTTAAGGAGCGATCCCATTTAGTTTTGGAGGATTAGAGGTTGAATCTCGGATAAGTAGCGAGAATTCAAGTTCGCAAGGCTCAG
>CANISN010000133.1 GCA_947470165.1 Burkholderiaceae bacterium
AGCAGCCAGGGCTGCAATCACTGTCTTGCCGCTACCAACATCACCTTGTAGTAAGCGGTTCATCGGAAAGCTATTGAATAAATCTTGACCGATCTCTAACCAGACTCGCTCTTGAGCACCCGTTAGCTCGAAAGGCAATATCTTGAGTAGACCCTCCTCAATACTTCCATTTGTCTTGCTTATTTTTTGATCACTCACAAAACTAGGGGCTCGTCTTTCCCTGCGAATAGCATGTGCCAGTTTTAAAGAAATTTGCTGGGCAAGTAATTCCTCAAACTGCACACGACGCCAGGCAGGATGGGTGCGCTCAAGTAGTGACTGGGTATTGGCATCAGCAGACGGCTGGTGTAAGTAAGTAATTGCATCATGCAGCGGTGGCCAATCATTGCTTGGCAAAATTTCCTTCATGAGTTTGAGCGGTAAAAACTCTGCCAAGCTTTCTTTCAGCGTGGCATCGCGTAAAGCTTGAAGAACTGCTTTCCGAATAATGGTTTGCGAGACACCAGCGCTAGCGGGGTATACCGGTGTCAAGCTAGTAGATAACGGCGCTTCTGGTGCAATGGCACGGACCGTAGGGTGAACCATCTCTGCGCCTTGATAACCCTCTCGGACTTCCCCACGAACACGCACATGGCTAGCAACTGCCATTTGCTTTTGCTGGCTAGGGTAAAAATTCAGAAAACGAAGTTGAAGTGAGGCGGTCTCATCTTCAATTGTGACAAGGAGCTGCCTTCTAGGGCGAAATAAGACCTGACTCCGAATCACCACGCCCTGCGTCTGAATGGAATGGAATCTTCCAAGTCCCAGAGCCTCCTCTATGGTGAAAAGCTCAGTCTCATCTTCGTAACGGGAAGGCAGGTGCAAAGCAAGTGCCATAGGGCTGTTTAAACCCATCTTTTCGAGTGCAGTTGGCGGTCGCTTAGTTGTCATCGTTAAAATCCAATACCTGATGGTAATGCTATGCAACTTTCCGACTTCAATTACGACCTCCCGCCCCAACTAATTGCCCAGCACCCGCTGCCCAATAGAACGGATAGCCGCCTTCTAGAAATTAGGAATGCAGAGAACAATGTTGCCCAATTGATGGATCGACAATTTCGCGACATTCTTAACCTTATTAAGCCAGGGGATTTACTAGTCTTCAATGACACTAAGGTCATTCCCGCTCGCTTGTATGGAAGAAAAGGAACCGGTGGTAATGTTGAACTCCTAATCGAGCGGATTAGCGCTGAAAATCAAGCCTGGGTTCAGATTAGAGCCTCTAAAGTCCCAAAGACTGGCAGCATGATCCATATTCATAATCAAGCCGGAGAAACCTTCCCAGTCCAAATGATAGGCCATGGCGGCCGATTCTATGAGGTACGTTTTCCAGAAAATGTTTTCTCTTTGTTAGATCGTTTTGGTGAACTCCCGCTCCCTCCTTATATTGAACACCAAGTAAATCAAGAAGATGCTAGCCGTTACCAAACCGTAGTTGCCAAGCACCCTGGCGCTGTCGCAGCACCTACGGCAGGTCTTCATTTTGATGAGGCAATTCTGAATCAACTACGTGAGCTTGGCGTCAAACAGGCCAGCGTCACCTTGCACGTTGGTGCTGGCACCTTTACGCCGGTTCGAGAAGAGGACCTTAGTAAACATCAGATGCATTACGAGTGGTTCTCGGTTCCCGCAGAGACTATTACAGCCATTGAAGCTACCCACAAGGGGGGCGGCAGAGTCATTGCAGTTGGCACTACTAGCATGAGAGCCTTAGAAAGCCATGCTCTAACTCGAGAGACCAGCGGGGAGACTAATCTATTCATTACCCCTGGATACCAATTTAAAGTTGTAGATTGCCTAATAACAAACTTTCATCTGCCAAAATCAACTTTATTAATGTTGGTGAGTGCCTTTGCCGGTGTGGACAATATCCGCAATGCCTATCAACATGCCATTCAAAATGAATATCGCTTTTTTAGCTACGGCGATGCGATGTTCCTAAGCCGTCTTAACCATACAAGCCCATGACAAAACCCGTTCACTTCAATATCCTGGCGCGCGACTCAGCAAGCCCTGCAAGATTGGGTCAACTTGACCTGCCTCACGGCAGCGTACAAACACCGATCTTCATGCCCGTAGGAACCTACGGCACTGTGAAGGCTATGACCCCGCGGGATCTGCATGAAGCGAAAGCGCAAATTATTTTGGGCAACACCTTTCATCTGTGGCTAAGACCTGGTTTGGATGTCATCAAGAAACATGGTGGCTTGCATCGGTTTATGGCTTGGGATAAACCCATCTTGACTGACTCTGGTGGCTTTCAGGTATTTAGCCTAGGCGCCCTGAGAAAAATTTCTGAAGAAGGTGTGACCTTTGCTTCACCGATCAACGGTGATAAATTATTTATGTCTCCAGAAGTATCGATGGAAATTCAGGCGGTACTCAATAGTGATATCGCCATGCAGTTTGATGAGTGCACCCCTTACGAAGTAAAAGGGCAAGCGACCTCAGAAAAAACTGTACGCGCCTCACTAGAAATGTCATTACGCTGGGGCGATCGCTCCTTAAAACGCTTTCGGGAGCTAGAGACAGGTAACGGTCTCTTTGGAATTGTTCAAGGTGGCATGTTTGAAAATCTCCGTGAGTTCTCACTCGATGCCGTAAGTCAGCAGGGATTTGATGGAATTGCCATCGGCGGCTTATCTGTTGGGGAGCCAAAGCCAGAGTTTGAGCGCATTCTCAATTTCACAGCCCCTAAACTGCCAGAGCATATGCCCCATTATTTAATGGGGGTTGGAACTCCAGAAGATCTAATGCTGGGGGTAAGCCTCGGCATTGATATGTTTGACTGTGTCATGCCAACACGTAATGCCCGCAATGGCTGGCTCTTTACCCGCTTTGGGGACCTCAAACTCCGCAATTCTGGATACAAAGACGATGATCGCCCTGTTGACCCTACTTGCGCCTGCTATACCTGCCAAAACTTCACCAGATCCTACTTAAATCACCTCCAAAAGGCGAATGAGATCCTGGGATCGCAGCTCAATACTATCCATAATCTCTCCTACTATCTCCAGCTGATGGAGGAGGTCCGAGAATCCTTGGGCAAGGACCGTTTTAGCGCCTATCGCGAGGAATTCGATCAGAATCGTCAACGTGGCGTAGAGCCGGGACAGGACTAATAACCCCAAGATAGTAAATCAGCCCTCAAAGCCCCATACAGTTTAGAATTGCGGGTTTACGGCTTTGCATCAAAAGCCTAAAACTGAAGCAGTTTCCTGAAGCGGTTTTCAACTGGTAATTAATGGAGGTTTTGTATGTGGATTAGTAACGCTTTTGCCCAGGCTCCAGCCGCGGGTGCAGATTCTGGTGGCTTGATGAGCTTCCTGCCATTGGTTTTGATGTTTGCAGTTTTGTATTTCATCATGATTCGCCCACAAATGAAGCGTCAAAAAGAAACCAAAGCCATGCTTGAAGCTTTAGCAGTTGGCGATGAAGTGGTGACAGTTGGCGGCATCATGGGCAAAGTAACGGCACTGAAAGATGTGGTGGTCACAGTTGAAATTTCAGCTGGTACTGAAGTGCAATTACAAAAAGGTGCTATCACTAATGTATTGCCAAAAGGCTCACTGAAGTCTGCTTAAAAGTATCTCAATATGAATCGCTACCCTCTCTGGAAATACATAGTCATTCTGATTGCTTTATTGATCGGAGCGCTATATTCACTTCCCAATTTCTTCGGAGAGGCTCCAGCAGTTCAAGTCTCATCCGCCAAGCCAACCATTAAGGTTGATTTGGCGACGCAGTCCCGAGTCGAAAAAATTCTGGCTGACGATAGCATCAGTAACACTGGCATCTTCTTTGAATCTACCGGTAACGTAGGTTCAATCAAAATTCGTTTTAGCAACACTGATATTCAATTACGTGCTCGCGATCTAATACAACAAAAGTTGAACATTGATCAAAGCGAGCCTAATTTCACAGTAGCATTAAATCTACTCTCCAATACACCGGGCTGGTTGAGCGCACTAAATGCACTGCCGATGCCCCTAGGCCTTGACTTACGAGGCGGCGTTTACTTCTTACTGCAAGTTGACATGAAGGGTGCCGTTCAAAAGAAAGTAACTTCTTTAGCAACGGATATTCGCAGCCAATTGCGTGATAAATCTATTCGCCAACAAGGTATTGAGCGCGGACCAGATAGCATTACGCTGACTTTCGGCAGCACTGAAGAAGCTGAAAAAGCGCGTTCAGTATTAATGATCAGTCAGCCTGAATTGATTTGGCAAGTTAAACCTACCGGCCTTTCTCCAAAACTAGTGGGTGAGTTCAAACCCACTGCCTTGAAAGAAATTCAAGACAGTGCAGTTAAACAAAATATCGTCACTCTTAATAAACGCGTAAATGAATTAGCCGTTAAAGAGCCAGTGATCCAGCAACAAGGTGCAGAACGTATTGTGGTGCAGTTACCAGGCGTTCAAGATACCGCGCGTGCGAAAGACATTATTGGTCGTACCGCAACTCTGGAGTCCAGACTAGCGGATCCGATCGTCTCAACGATTGCGGTTGGCGAGACCCCTCCTCCGGGTATGGATGTATTCCGCTTTGGTGAAAACCGCCAGGGGGTATTCAAAAAGTCGGTCATCTTTAGCGGTGATCGCATTACCGATGCGAGCGCTGGCTTTGATCAAAATCAGCGCCCTGCAGTGAATATCTCATTAGATTCTGCAGGCGGACGCGTGATGCAAGAAATTACCCGTGAAAATATTGGCAAGCCAATGGGTATGATTTTATTTGAAAAAGGTAAGGGAGAAGTTCTTACCATCGCTACTATTCAAGGTGAATTCGGCTCTAAGTTTCAGATTACCGGACAGCCAACTACCGAGAGTGCAAATGACTTGGCACTCTTGTTGCGTGCAGGCTCTTTAGCAGCTCCAATGGAAATCATTGAAGAGCGCACTATTGGACCCAGCCTTGGCGCAGAAAATATTGAGAAGGGCTTTACGTCACTCATTATTGGTTTTGCAGCAATCTCTGTCTTCATGATCGCTTACTACCTCTTGTTTGGCACCTTCTCTGTAGTTGCTTTAGCAGTGAACTTGCTGCTCTTGATTTCAGTGCTGTCGATGCTACAAGCCACCTTAACTCTGCCAGGCATTGCTGCGATGGCATTAGCACTAGGCATGGCGATTGACTCTAACGTATTAATTAACGAACGTATTCGAGAAGAGCTACGTAACGGTGCAGCCCCACAAACTGCAATTGCTGTTGGCTTTGATAAAGCTTGGGCAACTATCTTGGATTCGAATGTCACCACCTTAATTGCTGGTCTTGCCTTTCTGGCATTTGGCTCTGGCCCAATTAAAGGCTTTGCAGTAGTTCATTGCTTAGGTAT
>CANISN010000134.1 GCA_947470165.1 Burkholderiaceae bacterium
CTTGCAAATCAAGATCCAAAACTCAAGGGCATCATTCTTGACCTCAGAAATAATGGCGGTGGCTTGCTGCAAGGTGCTGTAGGTGTTGCTGCAGCCTTCCTCCCAGCGGATGCGGTCATCGTTTCAACCAAGGGCCAGACGCCCGATTCTAAGCAAGTGTTTAATGCCACGCCAGCTATGTATCGCCTGAGTGAGCCGGGCGATCCTCTTGCAGGTGTTCCTGCTATCTTCAAAAAACTTCCTATGGTCGTTTTAGTAAATGCGTATTCTGCATCTGCTTCGGAAATCGTTGCAGGTGCCCTGCAGGATTACAAACGTGCAAGCATTATTGGCAAGACTACTTTTGGTAAAGGCTCAGTTCAAACTGTTCGCCCATTAAGTAATGATTCAGCACTCAAGATCACTACAGCCTACTACTACACACCAACTGGTAGATCGATTCAGGCATATGGCATCAAGCCTGATATTGCTGTGGATCAAAATAAAGATGGTGATCCAGATGATGTCTTAATCACTCGCGAGATTGATAGTGAGAAGCACTTACGGAATAAACAATCTTCTGAAGAGAAGCTGATTGCTGATCGCGAGAAGCGTCGTCTCGAAGAGTTACAGCGCATCGAAGAAAAAAATGCCAAGAAGACTCCTGAGGAGAAAGAAAAGGAGAAGTCTAAGAAACCTATTGAACTTGGTGGCGCAGATGACTTCATGCTTTCTCAGGCGGTAGCATTTATTAATGGTGAGCCTGTAAAGCGCTCATCCTCTAGGCTAGAGTAAGCCCTAGCAATTAGTTCATGCATATGAATGATGAGCAGCTATTACGCTACTCGCGGCATTTGCTGCTAGAAGAAATTGATGTTGCTGGTCAAGAAAAACTGCTTGACTCACACATTCTCATCATTGGTGCCGGCGGCTTAGGTAGTGCCGCTGCACCTTACTTGGCAGCGGCAGGCGTTGGGAAAATCACACTGGTGGATCACGATAAAGTTGAGCTCACTAATTTGCAGCGGCAAATCATGCATAACCAAAACTCTATAGGCAAGAGCAAGGTGGCGTCAGGTAAAGAGTTTCTGCAAGGTATTAATCCAACCCTTCTCTTTAACACAGTCGAAGAAAGAGCATCTGAAGCTTTGCTAGACAACTTACTACCAAGTGTAGATATCGTTCTGGATTGTACGGATAACTTTGCTACTCGCCAGCTCATTAATTCCGCTTGTTTCAAACATCAAGTGCCTCTGGTCTCTGGATCTGCACTCAAATTTGATGGCCAACTCAGTGTCTTTGACTTTCGAAATCAAATATCGCCTTGCTATGCTTGCCTTTTCTCTCCAGAAGAGCAGCCCAAGGAAGTTAGTTGCGCCAGTATGGGAATATTTTCTCCTTTAGTCGGAATTATTGGTGCCATGCAAGCAGCACAGAGCTTACAAGTTTTAATTGGATTTGGTCAGCCTTTAGTAGGCAGAATGCTGCTTTGGAATGCGCTCAATACTCAGATTGATGAGATTCGCATTAGTAGAAATCCTGAGTGCGTGATTTGTAGCTAAGCCCATCAAATCAAATAGGCTGACTTACTCTCAATAACTTAAGAGAGCAGTACTTCTAGTGCAGCTGTTTGTTCTTCAGGTTCAATAGCCTGCAATACAGCCCCAATACGAGATTTAAGCAGGCCAACATCAGCCTTCAAAATCTCACGCTTGACTAAGAGTAGCTGACTGAAGTGCATTGAGAAATCCGTCAATCCCAAGCCAAGTAGTAACTTCGTCATCGAAGGATCACCCGCCATCTCACCACAAACTGCTACAGGAATATTGGCACGTTTGGCTTGATCAATAATACTAAAAAGTAAATTCAGGATAGCGGAATGGTAAGGATCATAGAGATGCGCAACTGCATGGTCTGCCCGATCAATTGCCAAGGTGTACTGAATCAAATCATTAGTACCAATGGACAAGAAATCAAAACGATTGATAAATAAAGGCAATACCAAAGCAGCTGCCGGAATCTCAATCATGGCACCCACCTGAATATTGGGATTAAATGCCTGACCACGTTGATGGAGTTGCTGCTTCGCTTTTTCAATTAGACGCAAGGTCTCATCAATTTCTTTAACATGCGCCAACATTGGAATCATGATGCGTGCTTGACCATGTGCTGAAGCCCTTAGGATGGCTCGTAATTGTGCCAAGAAAATCTCGGGCTCGGTTAAAGACCAGCGAATCGCACGCAAACCTAATGGTGAAGTACCTGTCTCAGATAAATCAGAGCCAGAGCCTAGTGCCTTATCAGCCCCAACATCGATTGTACGAATATTGACCGGCAAGCCATGCATCAAATCAACTACTCGGCGGTATTCTTGATACTGCTGTTCTTCATCTGGAAGCGCTTGCTTGCGGTCCATAAATAAAAATTCTGAGCGAAATAAACCAACGCCAATAGCTCCCAAATCTACTGCCTGAGTAGCATCTTCTGGTAGTTCAAGATTAGCCAAGAGCTCGATGGCAACGTGATCGATCGTGGTGGTGCGTGAATATTTAAGCTCTAGTAACTTACGAGTCGCTTGTATTGCTTTATCTTGCAAGAGGCGGTATTCAGAAAGCAGCTGCTCATCAGGAGCCACTACGACGACACCATGCTCACCATCAATCACCAGCCAATCACCATGACGAATCATTTCGCTGGCATGGCGAACACCCACTACTGCTGGTATCTCCATGCTACGCGCAACAATGGCGGTATGAGAAGTCTTGCCGCCTAAATCAGTCACAAATCCGGTAAAGGCATGCTCTTTAAAGCGCAGCATGTCATGCGGGGCAATATCATGCGCCACAATAATGGCATCTACACCTACATCGCTAGGGGACAATAAATCAGAATCACTTAAAGTATCTTTTTGCTGGGCATTGAGCGCCTTCAGCACTCGCTCCGCAACTTGACGAATATCATTCGCCCGCTCTTTAAGATAAGCGTCTTCAATCTCTGCAAATTGCTCTAAGAGATCATTCAACTCAGTAGTTAAGGCCCAAGCAGCATTCAAACGTTGGGTACGAATAAGTTTGAGCGGCTTTTCTGCCAAGGCTGGATCGGCAAGAATCATGCCGTGCACATCTAGAAACGCTGCCATTTCTTGTGGCGCGTCCTTTGGCAAACCTTGACGTAGTTGGGCTAGCTCAAGACGCACCTGCTCAAAAGCATCCAATAACTTTTTGGCCTCAGCCTCCTCTTTGCCGACTTCAATTAAATAATGACTTACCTCTAATGCTGCACGAGAAATCAGTACGGCCTTGCCAATAGCAATACCATTAGATACTGGGACTCCGTGCAAAGCAAAAGTCATCCCTATTCGCCCTCACCAAATCGATCATTGATTAATGCAGTTAAAGCCTGCATTGCCTCTTCCTCTTTATCACCAACTATCTCTAGGATTATCGTACTTCCTATGCCAGCAGCCAGCATCATCACACCCATAATACTTTTGGCGTTGATTTGACGGCCGTTACGAGACAATAAGATTTCGCAAGGAAACTCAGCAGCAAGTTGAGACAACTTCGCTGAGGCACGAGCATGCAATCCCAGTTTATTAATGATTTCGACTTCAGCAACTGGCATAGCTCACCTTACTTCTCAATAGTTTCTTTTGGAGTTTTAGAGCCAAGACGCAAAATTCCGTTTTGACCACCTTGAAGTGCTTTATGGGCCAACTCCTCCAAGGCCTCGCCACGATGAGAGATGCAACGCATAAGCATTGGTAAATTTAATCCAGCCAAGACAATCACTGGCCCATTCAAGCCAGATAGTGGCCCCAGAGCCTCTAGTTTAGAGGCCACATTAGCTGGAGTTGCGCCCATCACATCAGTGAGTATTAAGACACCACTACCAGACCCTACGCCATAAGCGGCCTTAAGAACACGATCAAAACTCACCTTAATATCTTCATGGGGCGGAATATCTACCGCCCTCACTCCCTCTGGCAGTACACCAAAAGTATGCTCAGCAAAACCGAGCATCGCATTTGCCACTGGGGTGTGGGCAACAATTACGATTCCTACCATGTTTATGTCAATGCCTTTTCGAGCGATGTTAACCAAAATTGAGAGACATCAAATCCACTCTGCTCAGTAATCTCTATAAAACACGTTGGACTAGTCACATTAATCTCTGTGACATAGGCACCAATTAAGTCTAATCCTACCAAGAACAAACCACGGGCATTCAAAATAGGGGCGAGGCGCTCCGCTACCTTTTTCTCATCATTTGTTATAGGCATTGCAACGCCCTTCCCACCCGCAGCCAAGTTTCCTCGGATTTCGCTACCCTGCGGAATACGGGCTAAAGTAAATGGCACCACTTCACCGCCGATGAGTAGAACGCGTTTGTCACCTTGTGTAATCTCTGGCAGAAAACGTTGCGCCATCAATGTACGAGTACCATTCTCACCTAGAGTCTCGACAATGCTCGCGAGATTTAGGCCATTCGGCCCCACCCGAAATACACCCATGCCACCCATACCATCCAAGGGCTTTATCACAATATCATGATGCTCTTGATGAAATACTTCAATCGCACTGAGCTCTCGGGTAACCAAGGTCGGCGGAATCAGCTCAGGAAATTCAGTGATCGATAACTTTTCAGAATGATCTCGAATAGCATTTGGATTATTGAATACTTTTGCCCCCTGACGAGTTGCGGCAGATAATAGCCAAGTGGTATTGAGATATTCAATATTAAATGGTGGATCGGTACGCATCAAGACTGCAGTAAATGTATTTAGCGGACGACTCGCGGTAGCGCCCAACTCAAACCATGCTGTACTACTTGGTTTAATTATGAGTGATTGGCAATCAGCCACCACAAAGTCATCTCTCCAGAGCACATTGCGACTTTGGCAAAACCAGAGCTGGTGGCCTGATGCTTGCGCAACACGCATCATTGCCAAAGTGGAATCTTTACTAATTTTGAAAGATTCCAAGGGATCGGCAATGAAAAGGAGGTCCATCTTTATACCCAAATATCAGGAATGAAATTAAGCTGCTTCGGCATTAGGATCAGAGCGCTCTAGCTCTAAGGAAGCTGCGAGTAGGGCCAAACGCGCCACAACGCCATAAAGATAGAAGCGATTCGGTGGTGCACTTCCGGGCTTGGCACCCAAATCTGGCATCGAGTTTTGCTCAAACGCTAAAGGCACAAAATGCATACCTGGCGCATTGAGATTCTCATCAGGTCCGCGATCAGTATGTACACGATAGAAACCACCAATCACATAGCGATCAATCATGTAAACGACGGGTTCAGCAACTGCCTCATTGACCTTCTCGAAGGTGTAAACACCCTCTTGAATGAGTAAATCACTGACCTCTAGACCTTCTTTAA
>CANISN010000135.1 GCA_947470165.1 Burkholderiaceae bacterium
AAGCAATTGGAGCCTGTTTATGACCTGATTATTTTGGCTTGTAAAGCCTTTGACTTGGAGAATGCACTTAGTTCAATTATCAAGGCAAGCTCAAAAGGAGTCATTCTTCCACTGTTAAACGGTTTTACCCATCTTGACACCCTGGATCGCCAATTTGGTAAAGAGCGCGTAATGGGCGGGGTCGCCCACATTGCGGCAACCATCTCCGAATCCGGGGCCATTAAACAATTGACGGAATTTAATTCTTTAACAGTAGGCCCTAGAACACCAGGGCAAGAAGTCCTTAGTCAGGCATTATTTGCGCTATGTAAAAAGGCGGATTTTGATTCTTTTTACGAGAAAAGTATTGAGCAAGCCCTGTGGGATAAATGGGTATTCCTAGCAACGCTCGCAGGCATGACAACAATCTGTCGTGGTTCAGTTGGGGAGATTGTATCTACTCCCTACGGTAAGGATCTGAGTAGAAAAATGTTTGCTGAATGTTGTGCCATCGCTGCAAGCCAAGGGCAACCAATTGATAAGTCGACGCAATCAACTTCTCAAGAAATTCTTACCAAGGAGGGGTCGCCTTTCACCGCTTCAATGTTGAGAGACTTGCTTGCAGGCAAGAGGGATGAGCACCAGCATATCTTGGGCGATTTGATTGATTTTGCTAATCTGAACTCAATAGACTGTCCTCTATTAAAAATTACTTATACCCATATGGAGGTAGAGGGTAAGTATCGGAGTTAAGCAAGGGCTTTCCCTAGGAGTCTGCTTTTCTAAAGCAACCCCCCAATTGATTACACTTTAGGTATTAGAAGCAATAAACCCCTATTAGGAAAGAACGGACCATGGAAGAGTATCGGCTAAAGATCGATAAAACTGCAAAGCCCTTATTGATTATCGATTACACCTTTGGGAGTGATCGCAATCTGGAGTTAATGAAAGCAACGAACTTACCAACTACCTTGCAAAATGCCAAGGTAAAGACTGAGTTTGATTTGGCACATGCTTGGAGTATTTTTGTAAAGAAGTATTTAGAGAAGACTAATGAAATTGCCGCAACGCCTATTTGTTGGGGCGGACATTACGATCAGCTGGGTAGGGTGATGCTAGAGATGATGCGTTTGAGTAGAGATAAGCAGGAGATGGTAGACCAAGAGGGCGTTTACGACATTATTCCAAATTTAGAAGAAATCCCTTTCGTTAGTAAGCCCTCCCGTCTAGAAGATAAGATGTTTTGCCGAATCTGGCTTTCTTTAATTCGTCATCCAGCTTTTATTGAGATGGAGTTAGATGAAGATGAGTTGGCGTCATTCAATTACTGGCAAGGTTTATTTACGATTGCTTTAGGTAAGACGAATAGTGAGCTACTAAACCAGACTGCTTGATGCAATTGAAGTAGGATAAAAAAAGCGCTCCGTTAAGAGCGCTTTTTCTTTGAGTAAAACTGCCTACTCCCATTAACCTCCGTAGAGGAACTTTGGAAGCCACAGGGTCATGCCTGGCCAGACATACATGAAGGCCATACAAGCAATCACGATAAACATGTAAGGCATCATGCCTGCAAAAATCTGGTTGAGCGTAACGCCTGGTGGCGAAACCCCTTTGAGATAGAAGGCAGACATCGCAACTGGTGGTGATAGGAAAGCTGCTTGCAAGTTCACAAACACCAAGGTACCCCACAAGAGTGGATCGATGTTGAAGTGAGCCAACAAAGGCAAGAAGATCGGCACGAAAATCACAATAATTTCTGTCCACTCTAAAGGCCATCCAAGGAAGAAGATGATGGCTTGCGAGAGCAACATAAATTGGATTGGTGTTAGATCTAACATCAGCACCCATTTTTCAATGATCGTTTGACCGCCCAAAATGGTAAATACTGCTGAGAAGAGTGCAGAACCCACAAACAACCAGCAGACCATTGAGGTTGTCTTTGCTGTTAGAAAGACTGCCTGCTTAGTGCGATCAAAGTTTAAAGTGCCTGCCTGGTAAGCCAGAATGAAAGCGCCCAAAGCACCAACGGCAGCAGACTCAGTTGCTGTGGTGATGCCCAGTAGTATTACCGCCAACACTAGGATCGTAAGGACGCCTAAAGGCATGACAGACTCAATTAATAGCTTGAGAATTTCAAACTGCTCCTCATCCAGCTTAATATAGTAATAAATAAGCAGTAAGCCAAAGAGGACGCAGGTCAAGCCAAAATAGAGCTCGAAGTTTTCCGGCGGCCCAACAGCTGCCTCTGTACCGGCATCGGCTAATGGTGCATCTCCGGCGGCCGCATCCAAGGCAACCAATGGAGCATCTTCTTCGGGCATTTTGGATTTGATATTGCTCGAGGTTGCGTCAATAGCTTGCAGAACTTCTTCAACTGGCTCTGCACTGTTAGTGCTAGCTTTAGCAAGCTGTGTCACCACTGGAACATTGAGTGCATCTCTCTCATTTTGTTGATGAATGATGACATACCACCATACTCCCCACATAGTGAAAAGAACCAAAATGAGCGGGGTCAGAACTGCTAATACATTTTTAAAGATCTTTCCAAAAGAGAGCTTCGCATCAGTTGGCGCATTTAACAATTTACTTGGCGAGAATAGAGCCTTAAACGTGGCGACCAACATATTGCTGGAATAGTGCTCACGTAAAAAATGAATAGGTGCAGGAACCGGAACTATGAGTTGCTCGGGCGGTAGCTTAGGCGCAACCTTAGGATTAATTAAAGCCCAGCCAATGATGTAAACCAAGTATAAAAAGGCAAGGAAAAATCCTGGGACCATTGCGGCAGCGTAGAGTTTTACAACGGACTGGCCGGCAACCGCTGCATAAACAATGATCATCACCGAAGGTGGAATCAGGATGCCTAAGGTACCTCCAGCTGTAATGACGCCGGCAGCAAGCCGTGTATCGTAGCCTGCATTGAGCATTGGTTTCATGGCAATTACGCCCATGAGAACAACGACAGCACCAACGAGACCACTTGCAATACCCCAGAAGGTACAAACAATTAAAGTAGCTACAGCCAATGAAGCGGGTACACGACGGAATGCAAGTTGAATACTGTAGAACATCTTATCTACAAGCGCCCCTCGTTCCATCACGTACCCCATTAATACAAAGAGCGGAATCGAGAGCAGGACATCATTTGTCATACCTCCGAAAGTTCTTTGCACCATCAGAGTAAACACTTTGTTTGCAGTCCAGCTTTGAGAAGGATCATAAAAAGCTGCAAAGCCAAACATCATGCCAAGGCCCATGAGGGTAAAGGCGGTCGGGAAGCCCAGCATGATTACAACAATAATCAAGCTGAGCATAACTAGGCCAAGAATTGGATCACTCATGATTTATCTCTTTATTTTGACCAATACGATGATGAGCTGCTTCATCGATGGATTTAGCATTTTTCATTGCCTGTTGACGGGATTCTTCATCAACGTGGGTAGAGGCAGCCAATTGCTGTTCGACCACATCAATTTCTGCGGCATCTTTTAAGCGAGCTGGCCATTCACCTGTTTTGAGGCAAACAATGCAACGCAAAATTTCAACAACGCCTTGTAACAGTACAAATGCTCCTGCAACTGGAATAATGGTTTTAAACGGGTAGAGTGGCGGACCATTGGCAATCTGGGTAGTGTGCTCGCCGATGCGCCAAGATTCTGCAGCGTAGGTATAGCCTGCATAAACCAATGCGGTAATACCTGGCAAGAAAAAAGTAACGTACAAAATCAAATCTAAGGTGGCTTGTGTGCGGGGTTTCATGGACCCATAAAGGAAGTCGCCGCGAACGTGGCCATTTTGTGCCAATGTATAAGCCCCACACATCATGAAGAGTGTGCCGTAAGCCATCACGGATAACTCACCAATCCAAGCTGATGGGGAATTAAGGGCATAGCGCCTGAAAACGTCCGTAACTACCATGAGCATCAGCACGACAACTAGCCATGCCGCTGCTTTACCAATGAAGGTGCTAATTTCATCTACTGTAAGCATGAATTTATCCATGAGCTACTCTCCTAAAACAACTATCTAACTAACAATTTCTCTGGGGAAATATAAAAAAACCGGACGGGGATGCCGTCCGGTCAAGATGTGCATTAACACACATTATTACACAAGCCAATAAGGCTTTTAAGGGGATTAGCCCTTGAAATAATGGTCGTAAGCAATCTTCATATCCACATTCACTAACAAATCCCAGCGAACTGCACGTTGAGCAAAGGCTTTTTGTGAATCCAAAACTTTCTTGAACATTGGAAGCTCAGCAGCCTTCTTCGCAATAACCTTGTCCCAAGCCTTTAACTGGGCTACTAAAATAGACTTCGGTGTTGCATAGAATTTAACCTTGTCTTTGGTTTGGAGTTCAGCAAAGTCTTTGGAGTAGCGATCAATTGCTTTCCATGACATATCCTGAGAAGCTGCTTGGGTTCCGTATGACAGGATGGCCTGAAGATCTGCGGGTAAGGAATTGTATTTCTTCTTATTGAAGATAATTTCAAACTGCTCTGAAGACTGATGGAAGCTTTGTAGCATGCAGATTTTTGATACGTCAGGGAATCCTAGGATGCGGTCTGAAGTAGCATTATTAAATTCAGCAGCATCTAAAACACCGCGGTCCATTGCTGGGATGATCTCGCCGCCAGGTAAAGCCTGAACTGACGCGCCCATATCTGTAAAGATCTCAATTGAGAGGCCAACAGTACGGAATTTCAAGCCCTTCAAGTCATCTACTTTTGCGATCGGCTTTTTAAACCAACCTAATGGCTGGGTTGGCATTGGGCCATAAGGAAATGAAACTACATCGAGCTTCAGGTCGCCGTAGATCTCATTGAGTAATTGCTGACCGCCACCATATTGATTCCATGATAGGAGTGTGTTGGCATCCATACCAAAAGCTGGGCCTGATCCCCATAGAGCTAATGCTGGACTTTTACCATACCAGTAAGCTAAAACACCATGACCACCGTCCAATGTTCCGCTAGATACAGCATCTAACATATCAAAAGCTTTGACTACTGAACCAGCAGGTAACACTTCAATTTTGAGACGGCCACCTGACATGGCGTTAACTTTATTTGCATAGTCATTGGCGTACTCGTGGAAAATATCTTTAGCTGGCCAAGTTGATTGAAAGCGCAAGTTCACAGTCTGTGCACTAGAAATCATTGGGAAGCCCATTGCAGCTGCGCCAGCAGTGCCTACAGCAGCGTTCTTGAGGAACTTGCGGCGCGGGCTAGTATTGTTGGTATCTGACATCTAAATCTCCTATGGTCATTTTTAGATAAATAAACTTCTGGACGAAAAGAATCCTAACTAAAGTGTAACCAAATTAAGGTA
>CANISN010000136.1 GCA_947470165.1 Burkholderiaceae bacterium
AACTTCAGAAGCTTCACATGACTAAACGCGCACTCCGTAATATCGCCATCATCGCCCACGTTGACCACGGTAAAACTACCTTGGTTGACCAACTCTTGCGCCAATCTGGCACATTCCGCTCCAATGAAAAAATGACTGAACGTGTCATGGATTCAAATGATTTGGAAAAAGAGCGTGGCATTACTATTTTGTCTAAGAACTGTGCAGTCGAGTACGACGGTACACACATTAATATCGTCGATACACCAGGACATGCCGACTTCGGTGGCGAAGTAGAGCGTGTGCTCTCGATGGTTGATGGTGTATTGCTGCTGGTGGATGCAGTTGAAGGGCCAATGCCGCAAACGCGCTTCGTTACTAAAAAAGCTTTAGCCCTTGGTTTAAAGCCCATCGTGGTGATTAACAAGGTTGACCGTCCAGGCGCGCGTTGTGACTATGTCATTAATGCCACTTTTGAACTGTTTGACAAGCTTGGCGCCAGTGAAGAGCAGCTCGACTTCCCAATCATCTACGCATCAGGCTTAAATGGCTATGCAGGAATAACAGAGGATGTTCGCGAGGGCAATATGCGCCCATTGTTTGACGCTGTATTGAAATATGTTCCTGTACGTGATGATGATCCAAATGGTCCTTTGCAATTTCAGATTTCTTCAATCGATTACAACAGCTATGTCGGCAAGATTGGTGTTGGTCGCATCAGTCGTGGCAGAGTCAAATCGGGCATGGAAGTAGTTTGCATGAACGGTCCGGATGGAGTTCCATTTAAAGGCCGCATTAACCAGGTATTGAAATTTAAAGGTTTAGAGCGTGAAATCGTTGAAGAGGCAATTGCTGGTGATATCGCCTTAATCAATGGTATTGAAGAATTGGCAATTGGTACAACCGTTTGTGCAGTAGATAAACCAGATCCATTGCCAATGCTCAAGATTGATGAGCCTACTTTGACCATGAACTTCATGGTAAATACCAGCCCATTAGCCGGTCGTGAAGGGAAGTTTGTTACCAGCCGTCAAATTCGTGAGCGTCTTGATCGTGAACTAAAGGCCAACATGGCTTTGCGTGTTCGTGAGACTGATGACGATACCGTATTCGAAGTTTCTGGCCGTGGTGAGTTGCATTTGACTATTTTGGTTGAAACCATGCGTCGTGAAGGGTATGAGATGGCAGTTTCTCGTCCACGCGTAGTGTTCCACGAAGAAAATGGTGTCAAGATGGAGCCATATGAGAACTTAACGGTAGACGTAGAAGATGCTACTCAAGGTTCCGTTATGGAGGATTTGGGTAAGCGTAAAGGCGAGTTACAAGATATGGTGAGTGACGGAAAAGGTCGTACCCGTCTCGAGTACCGTATTCCTGCACGTGGCCTAATTGGCTTCCAAGGTGATTTCATGACTATGACTCGCGGTAACGGTTTGATGAGTCATACTTTTGATTGTTATGCTCCGGCCAAAGATGGAGTTTTGGGTGAGCGTCATAACGGCGTATTAATTAGCCAGGATGATGGCGAAGCTGTTGCTTACGCTATTTGGAAATTGCAAGATCGTGGTCGTATGTTCGTAAAACATGGTGACCCCGTATACGAAGGTATGGTGATTGGTATTCATAGTCGTGACAATGACTTGGTTGTGAATCCAATTAAAGGCAAGCAATTAACTAACGTACGCTCTTCTGGTACCGATGAAGCAGTTCGCTTAGTAACGCCAATCGATTTGACCTTGGAATACGCGGTTGAATTCATTAGCGACGATGAGTTGGTTGAAGTAACTCCGAAAAGCGTGCGCATTCGTAAGCGTTACTTGAAAGAGCATGATCGTAAGAAAGCATCTCGCGAGTAATGTTGCTGAGTTGTTTTGATCAGTCACGCTGTTAGCAAAACAAGAGTCACCTCAGGGTGGCTCTTGTTTCTTCCGTAAGGCATTTGTCATCAATTTGTCATATATTTCCATATAATTAGAAATATGCAAAATACTGATGCCATTTCTGCCTTCTTAGCACTAGGACAGGAATCTAGACTTAATATCTTTCGCTTGATCGTTCAGCGCGGTGAGTTTGGCTTAACTCCTGGTGAAATCATTGAAAAGCTGGGCATTCCTAATGCCACCCTGAGTTTTCATTTAAAAGAATTGGTCCAATCTAATCTGCTACTCGTTGAGCGCCAAAGTCGCAACCTCATTTATCGGCCCAATACATCCTTGGTAAAAGATTTAAGCACATTCTTATTGGATAACTGCTGCGGCGGTAAGTCCTGTACTCCTGTTAAAGCCCTCAAAAGATCCAGAGTCATATGAAAACCTACAACATCCTCTTTCTTTGCACCCATAACTCTGCAAGATCAATCCTAGGTGAAGCTCTCGCATCCACCCACCCTAGTGGTAAGTTCGTAGGTTATTCAGCTGGATCCACTCCAGGCGCTAGTGTCAATCCCATTGCTGCCGACATAGCGGTCGAGTTAGGGATGGATCGAGCTCTATTGAAGTCTAAAAGCTGGGATGTCTATGCACAGCCCAATGCGCCCAAGATGGATTTCATTATCACTGTTTGTGACAATGCCGCCGGTGAAGTTTGCCCATTCTGGCCCGGTCAACCGGCTACTGCACATTGGGGCTTTCCTGACCCATCACAAGTACAGGGCACGGATCTAGAAAAGCGGACAGCCTTTAATGCTGTGATGAATGGTCTAAAGCAACGGATTGATATCTTGGCTAGCATGCCTCTAGAAAAATTAGACTCCATGACCCTCAAAGAAATTCATGCATCAATCCAAGCTCAAGTATGAACACCTTAACTAAAAAACTCTCCTTTCTTGATCGCTACCTCACGGTATGGATCTTTGCAGCCATGGCATTCGGAATCTCCCTAAGCTATACATTTCCTGGCGTTGAGGGCTTAATTCACTCCTTCCAGATGGGTGCCACCAATATCCCCATCGCTATTGGCTTGATACTGATGATGTATCCGCCGTTTGCCAAGGTGCGTTACGAAGATTTGCCTGATGTATTTAAAGATAAGCGCATCTTTCTGATTTCACTACTGATGAACTGGATTGTTGCGCCAGCATTAATGTTCTTTTTGGCCATTACTTTTGTGCCTGATCAACCAGAGTATATGGCTGGCTTGATTTTGATCGGTATTGCTCCCTGTATTGCCATGGTGATTGTGTGGAACGATATTGCTAAGGGCTCAACAGAGTACGCTGCTGGGCTAGTGGCATTTAATGCGATCTTCCAAGTCTTATTTTTTAGTGTGTACGCCTATTTTTTCCTCACTGTTCTGCCACCATATTTTGGTCTAGCAGCATCTAATGTCAGCGTGAGTATGGGGCAGATTGCGGAGAGCGTCTTTATTTACCTTGGCGTACCTTGTATTGCTGGTATCTTGACACGGGTAGTGATGCTCAAATTTATGTCTAAGGATTCTTATCACGAGCAGTTTATACCCCGTATTGGGAAGCTCACACTGGTAGCATTACTGTTTACTATTGTGGTGATGTTTAGCTTGAAGGGAAAGCTCATTTTGAGTCTGCCGATGGATGTATTGACGATTGCAGTTCCTCTACTGATCTTCTTCCTCATCATGTTCTTATTGACCTTCTTCGTCACGGGTAAGATGGGAATTGATTACAAGCGTTGCTGCACCCTGTCCTTTACGGCATCGAGCAATAATTTTGAGCTTGCTATCGCCGTGGCAATTGCTATATTTGGAATCAACTCTGGAGCTGCGTTTGCAGCAGTGATTGGTCCTCTGGTTGAGGTGCCTATCATGATTGGGTTAGTGGCAGTGGCTTTGTGGTTTAAAGAGCGATTCTTTACAAGCTAAATTCCCCCTTGCGCCAGATGGCCCTTGCACAACATGGTTGTTTGATGATAACATATTTGTTAGCATCATTAAATGACCTATACCATTCGATATTACAGCTCTGAAGTCTTGGAGCAGATTTTTGTTTTACCTGTTTCATTGAGGGCTCGGTACATTGCTTTGACTCAGCGCATAATTGAATATGGGCCACATTTGGGATTGCCTCATACAGATTCATTTGGGGGTGGGTTATTTGAGTTAAGGCTTAAAGGTGTGGAGGGCATCGCTCGAGTTTTCTTTTGTTCCCTAGTGGGGAGAGAGATTGTAATGTTGCATAGCTTTATCAAGAAGTCACAGAAAACTCCTGATCGGGAGCTAAAGCTAGCTAAGTTGAGAATGAGGGAGTTGAAATTATGAAGACGAAGCTGTTAACTCATAAGCAGGCAGTAAATATGATGCTTAAAAACGCTGCCGTTAAAGCAGAAGTCCAGCGATTAAATAAAGAAGAGTTCGCCATTCTTGATGAGATTTTGAAAGCCCGCAAGGCAGCAGGCCTATCTCAGGCAGAAGTGGCTAGAAGAATGGGAACTCAAGCCCCTGCTGTAGCTAGGCTAGAGAGCTCCTTAGCTAGCGGAAAGCATTCTCCCAGCCTAAGTACCCTTCGAAAATATGCGGCCGCTTTAGGAAAAAAAGTTGAGTTACACCTAGTTTAATTGAGTGAATCAGCTACAGACCCTTCCAGCTTATGCCTTATAGGGTCTTACAAGATTCTCTAATCCGAATGCATCATTCGTATGCCTGAGGGCATCAATGGACTCCCTTAGTGCCTTAATGTCTTTGCACTTGAGCTTTTGCAGTTTCTTTCTATCCATTCCATAGGTATCGACTAGATAGCGCATTCTAGATAAGCAGATCTGCAGGCGGATCAGCCAGTAAAGCGCAAAAATGCCGGGTGCAAATAAGAGAAGCAGAATACTCATGTAGTCACCCATAAAATAGGCCGTCAATAAAGCGGCCTATTGCGAATTCATCCGACGATTATTTCGGTGATTATTTAACCAGCAGTACAGGCTGCTTGGCTGCGTTACTAATTTTCTGGGCGACTGAACCCATGAGGGCATCAACAATGCCAGTCCTACCTTTTGAGCCCATCACGATGAGATCAAACTTCTCTTTATTAGCCAAGGTAATGATTTCGTGAGCAACATTACCGCGCTTGATCACCATGCTGTGTTTTACACCTGCGGCATCGAGCGCTTTTTGAGCAGACTTCAATTCTTTTTCACTTACTTCACGGAGGTAATCATCAATTACGCTGGTAGCAACAAACTGCTTCACATGGCCAAGACCAATATCATCATGAATGCTGATTAATGTTACTGTGCATTTGCTACGCAAATCTTTGGCTAACTTGCCAACGTATTTAGCTGCATTGAGTGCAGATTTGGAGCCGTCTACCGGTAATAATATTTTCATTTCTTCCCTTAATATTTATA
>CANISN010000137.1 GCA_947470165.1 Burkholderiaceae bacterium
CGTTTACGTGATTTTGAGCCAGAGCTCATCATGATCTCAGCAGGGTTTGATGCACATCGTGAAGATGACTTAGGCCAAATGGGTCTTGTTGAGGATGACTATGTTTGGATGACAAAAAAGCTCAAAGAGCTCGCCAATCAATATGCGCAAGGACGTATCGTCAGTTGTTTAGAGGGCGGTTATAACCTCTCTGCTTTAGGCCGTAGCGTAGTTGCGCATGTTAAAGCACTGGCCGATATCTGAGCTCCATTAAATATATAGAGTAAACAAAAGATCAATAATCAAGGAACGCATGGCTAATATTTTTGAGCAGGGTTTAGAGCGTAATCCAGCGAACTTCACTCCAATTACTCCGCTATTGTTTCTTGAGCGGTCAGCGGAAGTTTATCCAGATCGCCTGGCCATTATTCATGGTAAGTTGCGCCAGACTTGGGGTCAGACTTATGAGCGCTGCCGTCGCTTGGCGAGTACCCTGCAAAAGCATGGTATTGGGCTAGGAGATACGGTCGCTGTGATGTTGCCTAATACACCGCCAATGGTTGAGGCGCATTTCGGTATTCCGATGGCTGGCGCAGTACTCAATGCTTTGAATACTCGTCTTGATCCAGAGTCAGTTGCCTTCATGCTCAATCATGGAGAAGCAAAAGTTGTGATTGTGGATCCGGAGTTTTCTGGAGTCATGAAAAAAGCGCTTGAGATCGCCAGGCAAGATAGTGGTAGAGACTTCTTAGTGATTGACGTTGAGGAACAAGAGTTTGATGTTCCTGGTGAAAAACTGGGCAAGTTAACTTATGAAAAATTCTTATATGAGGGTGATCCTCAGTTTGCTTGGCAGGTTCCACTAGATGAATGGCAGGCGATTTGCTTAAATTACACTTCTGGCACTACCGGCAACCCAAAAGGAGTGGTGTACCACCACCGTGGCGCGGCAATTAATGCGGTATCGAATATTTTGGATTGGGATATCAATAAGCACCCTATCTATTTATGGACACTTCCAATGTTCCATTGCAATGGCTGGTGTTTCCCATGGACAGTAGCAGCTCGAGCTGGTATTAATGTCTGCTTGCGCCGAGTCGATGCTCAGCATATTTTTACTGCTATTAAAGATTATGGTGTTACGCATTATTGCGCTGCCCCGATTGTTCATAATTTATTAATAAATGCACCTGATGAATTAAAGGAAGGTGTTCCTATGGGTGTAAAAGGCTTGATCGCAGGCGCCGCACCTCCCGCATCGATCATTGAGGGTATGGAAAAGCTAGGCTTTGATTTAACACACGTCTATGGTTTAACTGAGGTCTATGGACCTGCAGCAGTTTGTGTAAAGCAGGATGAATGGAATGATCTTGATATTAGTGAAAGGGCTCGCCTCAATGCACGTCAAGGTGTTCGCTATCATCTGCAGCAGGCGATAGAAGTTCTTGATCCCAAAACTCTTGAGCCCGTTCCTGCTGATGGTGAAACCATGGGCGAGATTATGTTTAAAGGCAATATCGCCATGAAGGGTTATCTCAAGAATGAGAAGGCTACCCAAGAGGCATTTGAGGGCGGCTGGTTCCATTCGGGTGATTTAGCTGTAATGAACCCGGATGGCTATATCAAGATGAAGGATCGTAGTAAAGACATCATTATCTCTGGTGGTGAAAATATTTCCTCGGTGGAAGTGGAGGATGTTCTCTATCGACATCCTGCAGTGATGGCTGCCGCAGTAGTCGCTAAACCTGACCCCAAGTGGGGTGAGACACCTTGTGCTTTTTTGGAAATTAAGCCTGGTATAGAGGTCACACCAGCTGACATCATTACCCATTGCAAGCAACATCTAGCTGGTTTCAAGGTGCCAAGAGCAATTGTGTTCTGTGAGTTACCCAAAACCTCTACTGGCAAGATTCAGAAGTATGAGCTTCGCAAGCTGGCAGGCTCGGCTTTAGCTATCGACGTCTAAGCTCAGTAAACATTAGACGGATAAAATAGAAGAGTTATTCAAAAATAGAGAATTAAGTATGAAAATCTTAGTAGCGGTAAAACGCGTCGTCGATTACAACGTCAAAATTCGGGTGAAGTCAGATCACTCCGGTGTTGACCTAGCCAACGTCAAAATGAGCATGAACCCCTTTGATGAGATTGCCGTAGAAGAGGCGGTTCGATTAAAAGAGGCTGGTATTGCAACGGAGATAGTAGTAGTTTCTGCAGGCTCTACTCAATGTCAAGAAACTCTGCGAACTGCCTTAGCGATTGGAGCAGATCGCGCCATTTTGGTGGAAACTGATGCCGAACTTCAGCCATTGGCAGTGGCAAAAATTCTGAAAGCGCTTTGTGAAAAAGAGCAGACACAAATTGTGATCTTGGGTAAGCAGGCAATCGATGACGATAGTAATCAAACTGGGCAGATGTTGGCTAGCTTGATGGATATCCCTCAGGCGACATTTGCATCCAAGGTGGTGGTTGCCGATGGCAAAGCCAATGTCACTCGAGAAGTCGATGGCGGTTTAGAGACAATCGCCATCACATTACCAGCAGTGATCACAACAGACTTGCGTTTGAATGAGCCGCGTTATGTAACTTTGCCCAACATCATGAAGGCAAAGAAGAAGACCTTAGAAATCGTGAAACCCGAAGAACTTAGTGTTGATATTGCTCCTCGGCTTAAGACCCTTAAGGTGGAAGAGCCACCTAGACGCTCTGCTGGCGTGATAGTGGCAGATGTAGCAGCTTTGGTAGAAAAACTTAAAAATGAAGCGAAGGTAATTTAAATGGCCGCACTTGTTATAGCTGAGCACGATAATCAATCTCTAAAAGTAGCTACGCTCAATACTATTGCCGCCGCTTTTCAGTGTTCTCCAGAGGTGGATGTGCTAGTAGCTGGTGCTGGCGCAGATGCCGTTACTGTCGCAGCAAGTCAAATTGCTGGTGTACGCAAAGTGATTCAGGTAGATGCCCTAAGCTTAGCAGATCAGCTGGCTGAACCCTTAGCCGCTCAAATCCTCTCCATTACTAGTAGCTATAGTCATGTATTAGCACCAGCAACTGCGAATGGTAAAAATGTATTACCTCGTGTTGCGGCTAAGTTGGATGTAGCTCAGCTATCTGACATCACTAAAGTGATAAGTGCGGATACTTTTGAGCGTCCTATTTATGCGGGCAATGCAATTGCAACTGTGCAATCCGCTGATCCGATCAAAGTGATTACCGTTCGTACCACTGGATTTGATCCTGTTGCCGCCACTGGTGGTTCGGCTATGATTGAAAAGCAGGTAGCTATAGAGGCTGCAGATAACTCTTCCTCATCTACTTTCATTGGTCGTGAACTAAGTAAATCAGATCGCCCAGAATTGACTGCTGCCAAGATTATTGTTTCTGGTGGGCGTGGTCTAGGATCTGGTGAAAGATACCAAGAGCTAATCGCCCCATTGGCTGATAAGCTAGGAGCTGCTTTAGGCGCTTCTCGTGCTGCGGTGGATGCAGGATATGTACCAAATGATTATCAGGTTGGACAAACTGGCAAGATTGTTGCCCCACAACTCTATGTGGCAATTGGTATCTCTGGTGCCATTCAGCACTTGGCAGGTATGAAGGACTCTAAAGTGATCGTAGCGATTAATAAAGATCCAGAGGCCCCAATTTTTAGTGTTGCTGATTACGGCTTAGTTGCGGACTTAAACATTGCGGTTCCCGAACTTACTAATTTACTCGGCTAAGACTTTTTAAGAGATCTCTTAAATTTTACCCATCTCTGATTTATAGGAATACTTATGCCATACGTAGCCCCAGTGAAAGATATGCTGTTTGTGATGAACGAATTAGCGGGGTTATCTGAAGTTGTTTCCTATCCTTCTTACGTTGAGGCGGGCGCTGATGTAGATTTAGCACCAGCGATTTTGGAAGAGTCCGCTAAATTTAATCAAGATGTTATAGCGCCGCTAAATTGGCTTGGCGATCAAAAGCCCAGCTCACTAAAAGATGGCGTTGTGACAACGACCCCTGGTTTCAAAGAGGCTTTTGAGCAATTTGGAGCTGCTGGTTGGCAGGGCGTGATGCATCCTGCAGAATTTGGTGGACAAGGCTTACCAAAGTTGATTGCCACTGCTTGTTTTGAGATGGCCCACTCTGCAAGCCTTTCATTTGCCTTGTGCCCAATGTTGACTGATGGTGCGATTGAGGCTCTCTTGACTGCAGCAAGTCCTGAACTGCAAGAACGGTATGTGCCTAAGATGATTGCTGGGGAGTGGACTGGTTCCATGTGCCTCACTGAGCCTCAAGCAGGTTCAGATTTATCCATGGTGCGGTCACGCGCTATACCGGAAGGTGACGGTACATTCAAAATCTTTGCTACCAAAATCTATATTACCTATGGCGAGCATGACATGGCAAAGAATATTATCCATCTTGTGCTAGCTAGAACGCCAGATGCACCAGAGGGTGTGAAGGGTATTTCTTTATTTGTTGTGCCAAAGTTCTTAGTTCATGCAGATAGCTCATTAGGTGAGCGCAATGATGTTTATTGCGTTTCTATTGAGCATAAGCTGGGCATCAAAGCCAGTCCAACCGCAGTGTTGCAGTTTGGCGATCATGGCGGTGCTATCGGCTACTTAGTTGGCGAAGAGAATCGCGGCCTAGAGTACATGTTTGTGATGATGAATTCTGCTCGCTTTGCGGTGGGCATGCAAGGCATCGCAGTAGCAGAGCGCGCCTATCAAAAGGCGGTGCAGTATGCAAAAGACCGCGTGCAAAGTCGCGACCTTGCTGGCTCTCCAAGTCCAGTCGCAATTATTCATCAGCCAGATGTCAAGCGGATGTTAATGACGATGCGTGGCTATATTGAGGCATCTAGAGCTTTAGCTTATTACGCTGCCGCAGCTTACGATGCGCAGCACGCCTCCCCTGATGAGGCCGCACGCAAAGAGAATCAAGCGATATATGAGTTCTTGGTGCCGATTGTGAAGGGCTTCTCTACGGAGATGTCGATAGATGCTGCAAGCTTGGGTGTTCAAATACATGGTGGCATGGGTTTTATTGAAGAGACTGGTGCTGCACAACACTACCGTGATGCCCGTATTTTGACGATTTATGAAGGCACAACAGCAATTCAGGCAAATGATCTGATTGGCAGAAAAACAGTACGCGACGGCGGCGCAACTGCAAAAGTATTTGCAGATAAGATCATACAAATTGAAAAAGATCTAGCAAGCAGTGGTACTGAGGATGCAAAAGCAATATTGAAGCACTTGACTGTAGCTCGTCAGGGATTTGAATCATCGGTTGCTTAA
>CANISN010000138.1 GCA_947470165.1 Burkholderiaceae bacterium
AGTGGGGCCAAAACTACCCGTTAAAAATCTACGCTCTCTCATTGAGCTAGCAAGACTGAACCCGGGAAAAATTACCCTAGCCAATGCTGGTAGTGGAAGCCCAGGCCACCTTGCTGGAGCATTATTAGAAAGTATGGCTGATATTAAATTTACTAACGTACCCTACAAAGGTGGTGCCCCTGGAGTAGCAGACTTACTTGCTGGTCATGTCGATGCCATGTTTGTAACACTGCCAGCCGCCTTACAGTACGTTCGATCTGGAAAACTGACGGCCCTTGGAGTCAGCCCGTCCAAGAGATCCACTGGTGCACATAGTATCCCCACAATTGCTGAGGCAGGTGTACCGGGTTATGACCTTAACTCTTGGCAAGGAATATTAGCCCCAGTAGGCACGCCCCAAGCTATTATCAATAAACTCAATAAAGAGATTGTTCAAACTCTGAAACAGCCAGAGGTCAAAGATCAATTAGTCTCTCAAGGGTTTGAAATTGTTGCGAGCTCCCCTGAATACCTAGCAAAGCAATTGGCCATTCAAGCGCCTAAATGGGCAAAATTAGTGAGAGATTCTGGGGCAAAAGTTGACTGAGTGAGGGGCGGATATGACTTCAAAAAGAAAAATAGATTTCTACTTTAGCTTTATTTCTCTTTATACCTATATTGGGTATGAAGCATTTGAAGCTTTAGTAAAAAAGTATGATTTAGAGGTCACTTATAAACCTATTGATCTGCATGCGATATTTTCAGTCAGCGGAGGATTGCCGGTCTCAAAGCGACCACCTCAAAGACAAGCCTATCGATTCGTTGAAATGCAGCGCTGGGCCATATCGCGCAACATACCACTAGTACTTAAGCCAAAATACCACCCATCAGACCCAGTAATTGGGCACCGGATGTTAATTGCTGCCATGGATAAAAATTTAGATGTACAAGAATTCATTCGTAATGCCTTAAAAATTTTATGGGTCGATGATTTAGACATTAAAGATTCAAAAGTGATGGTGGATGTTGCCAATAAATCAGGGTTAGATGGAGGCCAATTACTTAAAGATAGCGCTAGCCAAGAAATTGATACTGAAGTGAATCGATTAACAGAAGAGGCAGTTAAAAGACAAGTGTTTGGGACGCCCTTCTTCTTTTATAGAGATGAGCCGTTTTGGGGTCAGGACCGGCTGGACTTGCTAGAGGATGCTATTCAGTCAGATCGAGATCCTATTCCTTTTGGATTAATTGCTTAAATTTACAGTATTTTTTAGTTTTTAGCCTACCCAGCATGATTCGAATGTACGACCTACGCCTTTAGAAGAATTTGTGGCTGCTAGAAAGTCTATAAATTTCAATGACTTACAGATTTAAAATGACACTGTGTAATAAACTGTGCAATGAGATTGATTAAGCAAATCGATATCCCATCAGTCTTCTTTTATGGCGCTCTTTTAGCCATTTTTTTGATGAATAATATATGTCCGCTTTAACTTAATGGGTATTGACCATAATTATGATAAGAGAATCAGAGGGCTCCATAAATTAATAATATAGGCTGTAAATGAAGAAAATACTTATGCCATTGGCGCTTGCTCTCATAGCATTTCATGCAGACTCTCAAGTGAAACCTCAACCGCTAGTCCCTGACACGGGTTCGGCACAGGGCAAGCCTGCATTAAGTATCAGCATTACAAAACCAATCCGGCAAACCCTTTTAATAAAAACTGCCGCAAATGGTACCGTTGGCATCTGGCAGGAGGCGATTATCGGTACTGAGACGATGGGTTTACGCTTAATTGATCTTCGAGTGGACATAGGCGACCGTATCCACGCAGGTGATGTACTTGCGATATTTGCTTCTGACACAATTCGTGCCGAGTTGGAGCAAGCTCGTGCGGGACTTGTCGAGGCAGAGGCCACCTTAGATGAATCACGCCAAAGTGGAAATCGGATAGATGAGCAACGTGCCCAGGCGCGCGTGGAGATGGCGCGTGCGCAAGTGAAACTACAAGAGCTAAGACTTGCTCAATGCACTTTAAAAGCACCTGATGATGGGGTAATTTCAGGGCGCATGGCTTCGGTTGGCTCAGTACCGGGGATCGGTAGTGAGTTATTTCGCTTGATTCGGCAAGGGCGCATTGAGTGGCGCGCAGAATTCACCGTAGATGAGTTACTACGTATTCAGCCAGGTATGAGAGCAAAACTAGAGTCGCCCGGTGGTGGCTTCGTAGAGGGTCAAGTCCGCCTGATATCTCCCATCATGGATTCCCAAACCCGTAATGCACTAGTCTATATTGATATACCAGCAATTGGTACTAAAGGTAGTGCAGGACTCAAGCCTGGAATGTTTGTAAGGGGTAATTTAGAAATCGGTCAAAGTACCGTCTTGACAGTACCTAAGTCAGCGATCACCTTTCGTGATGGCTTTAGTTATATATATCGACTTCTATCTAACCAACGGGTTGAGCGAGTCAAGGTGCAGACTGGTCAGATCACAGCCGATCGTATTGAGATCATCTCGGGCTTAACGGCGAACGATAGTATTGTTTCCTCAGGCGTTGGCTTTTTAACTGATGGTGATCGCGTCCGAGTGGTAAACCCCTGATGATAAACGTCTCCTCGTGGTCAATTCGCAATCCGCTAGGTGCGGTAATGCTTTTTGTAATCATGACCCTTGCAGGAATAGTCGCATTCCATGGGATGAAAGTGCAAAACTATCCCGATATCGGTTTACCTACAGTCATTCTAAGTACTTCACTACCAGGGGCATCACCATCCGCATTAGAAACGGATGTGGCACGTAAGATAGAAAACTCAATTGCTTCTCTCCAAGGGTTAAAGCACATTACTACTAAAATCCAAGATGGTGCAGTAACAATGACAGTGGAGTTTCGTCTCGAGAAGCTAGTTCAGGAAGCAGTTGATGATGTACGTTCAGCTATACAAAGTGTGCGCGCAGAACTTCCTGCTGATTTACGTGAACCAGTTGTACAAAAGCTAGACCTTGCAAGCCAACCCATCCTTGCATTCACTATAAGTTCAACATCACTCGATAAGGAGGCCCTGAGTTGGTTTATCGACTATGAAATATCCCGCGCATTATTAGCAGTTAAGGGTGTGGGCTCCGTTAATCGGGTTGGAGGAGTAAATCGCGAGATTCGCGTCTCACTTGATCCATTGAAGTTAAATGCATTAGGCTTAACCGCCGCAGAGATCTCTCAACAACTTCGGATTATTCAAAATGAAAGTTCAGGGGGAAGAGCTTCTATTGGCGGGCTCGAACAACCAGTTCGTACCTTAGGCAAAGCAAATAATGCTGCAGAGCTTGCTGTAACTGAGTTGTCAGTATCTCGCGCTAGCGGTGATTTAGTACAACATATTCGTCTTGACCAGGTGGCTACAGTAAAGGATATGGTGAGTGAAGCACGTTCTGCCGCACTTCTTGATGGTCGTCCTGTTATTGGCTTTGAGGTAGCGCGAAGTCGGGGTGAAAGCGAAATTGAAGTAGGCAATGCAGTTAGACTTGCTCTTAATGAGCTCAAGCAACGCCATGAGCACATTGCTTTAACTGAAGCTTTTGATTTTGTCACTCCAGTGCAAGAGGAATATCACAACTCACTCAAGTTACTGTATGAAGGTGCACTACTTGCAGTGATCGTGGTTTGGATATTTTTACGCGAATGGCGCGCTACACTAATATCAGCAGTCGCTTTACCACTATCAGTAATACCGGCTTTTGCGGGAATGGTCTGGCTAGGATTTAGTCTCAACATCGTTACTTTACTAGCACTTTCACTAGTTATTGGCGTTCTCGTCGATGATGCGATCGTTGAAGTTGAAAATATTGTACGCCATCTTCAGATGGGTAAAACACCCTACCAGGCTGCAATGGATGCCGCCGATGAAATTGGGCTAGCGGTAATCGCCACTACTTTTACGCTAATTGCAGTATTTTTACCAACAGCTTTCATGAGCGGTATTGCTGGAAAATTTTTTAAGCAATTTGGCTGGACGGCAGCCCTTGCGGTATTTGCTTCACTTGTAGTTGCTCGTGTTCTTACACCTATGATGGCTGCTTATTTATTGCGTCCAAGCACATCGAATACTCACGTTCGAGATCCAAGCTGGATGAAGATTTATCTGCGTATGGTTGACTGGTGTCTTCGGCACCGTTTAGCAACTCTATTGCTATCGGGAGGCTTTTTTGTCGGATCTTTAGCATTAATTCCGCTTTTACCTCAAGGCTTCTTGCCAGCTGACGATAACTCGCAGACACAAGTAATGCTAGAGTTGCAGCCCGGATCCGCGCTAATCGAGACTATGACAGCAGCAGAACAAGCCCGTGCTGTAATTATGCGAATGCCTGAAGTTCGAAGCGTTTACACCACTATTGGCGCAGGTAATGTTGGTAGTGATCCATTCTCGGCAACCGATGCAGCCGAGGTACGACGCGCAACACTCACAGTACAGTTAGTAGCACGCGGGGAGCGCCAAAAAAAACAAATCATAGAAAGCCGCATGCGTAACGAGCTTGAGGTAATTCCTGCTGTCCGTACTAAAATTGGCCTTGGTAGTTCAGGTGAAAAATACGTTCTCGTTCTGACTGGTGATGATCCCCAAATCTTACAGCTAGCTGCTCGCTCTGTAGAGCGCGATCTACGAACAATCTCCGGCTTGGGTAGCGTTTCGTCAACAGCTTCACTAGTTCGTCCGGAGATCGTTGCACGACTTCATAACGCCCGTGCTACAGATCTTGGTGTAACTAGCACCTCAATTGGCGAAACTCTTCGTATAGCAACTTTAGGTGATTATGATGCTGCTTTACCTAAATTGAGCCTTGAGCAAAGACAGATACCAATTGTAGTGCGGCTTGATGATACTGCGCGGCGAGATTTATCAGTTATTGAGCGACTTAATGTACCCAGTGCTCGTGCCCCTGTAATGCTTGCGCAAGTTGCGACATTGGAACTTACAGGAGGCCCCGCAGTAATTGACCGCTACGACCGCGCACGTAATATTAGCTTTGAAATCGAGCTTTCTGACTTACCACTTGGTAAAGTTATAGAAGCAGTACATGCATTACCATCGGTACGTGACTTGCCTCGGGGCGTCCGCATTATTGAGATAGGTGATGCGGAGATCATGGAAGAGTTATTTACTAGCTTCGGCCTTGCAATGCTAGCCGGCGTACTATGTATCTTTATTGTTTTAGTATTGCTCTTCAAGGATTTATTACATCCTTTGACGATTCTAGTAGCG
>CANISN010000139.1 GCA_947470165.1 Burkholderiaceae bacterium
TAATATCAAACTTCTCTAATAGCTCTGGATGAAAAATTACTTCTTTTTCATTTTGAGTGGACACTAACAATATAGAGCTCATCAGAAAACAGTTTATTTAATTATTGGGAAAGATAGTCGAGTGCAACTGCTTCTGCTACTTTAATCCCATCGACTCCTGCCGATAAGATACCACCCGCATAGCCAGCGCCTTCACCCGCAGGATATAAGCCTTTAATATTCAGACTCTGAAAGTTTGTGCCCCTGGTAATACGTAAAGGGGAGGATGTACGCGTCTCTACTCCGGTCAGTACTGCGTCTTTCATCGAAAAGCCCTTGATCTGCTTCTCAAATGCAGGAATAGCCTCTCGAATCGCTTCGATTGCATAAGCCGGTAAACAATCCGCAAGATCTGTAAGGTGAACGCCCGGCTTATACGATGGCATCACAGTACCGAACTCCGTGGATGCCTTACCTTCCAAGAAGTCGCCAACCAATTGGCCGGGGGCCTCATAGGTTGAGCCACCCAACTCATAGGCTTTTGACTCCAGTGTGCGCTGAAACTCAATGCCAGCCAAGGGTCCACCGGGATAGTCTTCAGGAGTAATTCCGACGACGATACCAGCATTGGCATTGCGCTCATTACGTGAGTACTGACTCATGCCATTGGTCACTACACGATTGGGCTCAGAGGTAGCGGCAACCACTGTGCCACCTGGGCACATACAAAAACTATAGACTGCGCGGCCATTTTTGGCATGATGGACCAACTTATAATCTGCTGCACCGATGAGCGCATTACCGGCATGCGGTCCTAGACGAGCCCTATCAATCAAGGATTGTGGATGCTCAATTCGAAAGCCTACAGAAAATGGCTTGGCCTCCATATAGACGCCAGCAATATGTAATGCCTCAAAAGTATCGCGTGCGCTATGACCTAAAGCTAATACCACATGATTCGCCAGTAAATCGGGATGCCCTTCTATTTTGACGCCTGCAATCTGATCATTTTGAATATCAAAGCCAATCACCTTTTGTGAGAAACGAATCTCTCCACCCAGCTGAATAATTTCTTGGCGCATTCTTTCGACTACGCCAACCAATCGGAAGGTTCCAATATGTGGCTTAGCCACGTATCGAATTTCTTCTGGGGCACCTGCTTTAATAAATTCAGCAATGACCTTGCGTCCATAAAACTTTGGGTCTTTAATTTGACTATAGAGCTTGCCATCAGAAAACGTGCCTGCCCCACCTTCACCAAATTGCACATTGGACTCTGGATTGAGGACATTCTTGCGCCACAAGCCCCAAGTATCTTGAGTCCGCTCTCTTACCTGCCTGCCACGCTCGAGCACAATTGGCTTAAAGCCCATCTGCGCCAATACTAAGGCAGCAAAAATTCCGCAAGGGCCAAATCCAATAATGACGGGACGTTTAAAGCTTGAGTTCTTGACTTGAGAAGCATTAGCAACAAAATGGTAACTCGTATCAGGAGAGGATCTCACATGAACATCATTTGCAAATTGCTTGAGTAACTTGTCTTCATCCTTCACTGATAAATCTACGGTATAGATAAAGGCAAGCGCAACGTTCTTTCGGGCATCATAACTACGCTTAAAGATCTCCATTCGTATCAAGTCTTGAGATTTGAGATTCAAGCGTTGCAAGATCGCCTCTTCCAATGCCTCAGGGACATGGCTAATAGGGAGGCGAAGTTCAGTAATACGGATCATGGGACTCTACGATACACACTAAATAGGAACGATTTTCTAAATAATACTGGCAGAGTCGGGTGGGGACAGTTTAAAGGCGATAATGCGCTATGGCTCTTCGCGCAACTATCCACAAAGCCGACCTTCACGTCGCAGACTCAGATCGCCACTATTACGGCAGTCACTCCCTTACTATTGCTAAGCATCCTTCAGAAACTGAAGAGCGGATGATGATTCGGATTATTGCGTTTGCCCTGCAAGCCCAAGAAGATTTAGCCTTTACTAAAGGCTTAAGCGATACCGATGAGCCAGATCTCTGGGTGAAGGACCTTACCGATGCTATTAATCTCTGGATTGAAATTGGCCAACCTGATGAGCGCCGCATCTTAAAGGCCTGCGGCCGTTCCGACCAAGTGATCGTATATTGCTATGGTGGTCACACTAGCAAGATCTGGTGGGACGGCATTGCCAATAAGCTAACTCGTGCACGTAATCTCCAGATCATTTCCATTCCAGCAGAGCAAGCTAAGGAGCTCAATAAGCTGGTGGAGCGCAGCATGGTCCTACATGTGAATATTCAAGATGGTGAGGCTTATGTATCCTCAGATATGGGTCAAGTCACTATCACCCCAGAAATTTGGCGTGATCAACAAGCATGAAATCTGTAGTTTTAGATACCAATATCTTGCTGGATATTTTTGTCTTCAATGATCCAAGGGCAGCTGATCTTAAGCAAGCAATCCTTACCGGCGACATTCAGCCTATTGCTAGTCAGAAGACTTTAGAAGAATTAGTTGATGTAATCTCTCGCCCTCTCTTTAAGTTAAGTCAAGAAACGCAATCAGAAATTCTTGAGCAATGGCATTCAGTCATCAGCTTAATTGATGATTCTAATTTAGCATCTGCGCCTTGGAAGTGCCAAGACGAAGATGATCAAATATTTTTAGATCTAGCCTACCAACTCCGACCAACCATACTCATTAGCAAAGACAACGCAGTGCTCCAGTTAGCCGGTTGCGCTGCGCAAGAGCGTATTCTGATTACTAGCGATTACAACGCCTTCAAGCTTCAGAACTAAAGCGCAGTCCCTTGGCTGCTTCAGCGGCAATCTCGAAAGATCTTAGGCGCGCTTGATGGTCAAATATTTGACCCGTGATAATCACTTCATTCGCACCCGTTAAATCTAGCCAACGTTGCATCTCGCCTCTAACTGTCTGCAAAGACCCTACAGCAGAGCACTGCAAAGCGTGAGCAGCAGTTGCTTTTTCATGTGGCTCACAGAAATCATCTAAATTATCGATTGGCGATGGTAACTGACCCCGGGTGTTCCGATGCATGCGGATAACGTTTTGCTGTAGGGTAGTAAAGAGATAGACTGCCTCCTCGTCAGTATCAGCAGCCACAACATTCATCAGAAATGCTGAATAAGGCTTGGCCAGCTTATCGGAAGGCTGAAATTTTTCACGGTAGATAGACATCGCATCAAGCAATTGCTCAGGCGCAAAGTGTGAGGCAAAAGCATAAGGGAGGCCAAAGTGAGCGGCTAATTGAGCGCCATACAAGCTAGAGCCAAGGATCCAAATAGGCACCTCGGTATCTGCGCCCGGAATGGCCTTGACGGATTGCCCATCCTGAATCGGCCCAAAGTAATGTTGTAACTCTCGTACGTCCTGCGGAAAACGATCCTCACTTCCCAGCAAATCCCGACGCAAGGCTCTAGCAGTCATTTGATCAGTACCAGGGGCACGACCCAAGCCCAACTCAATGCGACCAGGATAGATCGATGCCAGAGTACCAAACTGCTCTGCAATGACTAGCGGGGCATGATTTGGCAGCATCACGCCACCCGACCCAACTCGAATCGATTTTGTGCCACCGGCAATATAGCCAACCAGGACAGCAGTTGCTGAACTAGCATTACCAGTCATATTGTGATGCTCAGCAACCCAATAGCGTGTATAGCCCCAACGCTCAGCATGCTGTGCGACATCTAAAGAGTTTCGCAATGCATCTGCAGCAGTAAATCCCTGAGGAATGGGAGATATATCTAGAATGGAGTATGGGACTGAATTGGTCATTGATAGATCATACTGAGAAAGCACCTTTTTGACATGAGTAAACCAAAAATGGCAGATGCCGATGACGGCCTTTTTAAGCCAGGTAGCAAGCTAAGACACATTAAGACTGGAGGCTTTTATAAGGTGGTGTTGCTGGCTAACGTTGAAGCCAACTTAGAACCAGCCTACGTATACGAATCACTCCAGTCTCACGATTTTTGGATTAGACCCAAAGCAGAGATGGAAGATGGTCGGTTTGAACTAGTCAGCATTTAAGATAAAGACAGGGAATTAGAAATGACTGAAGAACGCATCACCAACCTAGAAATCAAGCTGAGCTTCACAGAGGATCTCATTGATCAACTCAATCAGACTGTTTACAAGCAACAGCAGCAAATTGAGTTTTTATATCGAGAACTAAAATCCATTAAAGAACAATCTAGTAGTGGGGATAGCTCGGGAAACACTAGCCCCAAAGATGAAATCCCTCCCCACTATTAAAGTCCTGATAATATTTAGAAACAATACTGTAGCTAACTTCTAAAAAGAATATTCATTATGGGTAACCTAGTACCATTTTTAGTCCAGTGGGGATTAACCTCTCTATCCCTTTGGGTTGCAAGCTATCTTTTTAGTGGGCTTCGCTTTGCGGATGGCGGATCACTACTGATCGCCGCACTTCTACTTGGATTTGCTAATGCAGTTGTCAAGCCGCTATTAATTCTCTTTACGCTACCACTTACCGTCCTCACCATGGGATTATTTTTGCTAGTTGTCAACGCTTTGGTGCTCATGTTAGTTTCCTCAGTAGTGAGCGGCTTTACGATCTCTAGCTTCTGGACCGCATTCTTTGCCAGCATCTTTATTTCTTTATTCGGCTTATTTATCAGTGGCGTTCTGATTTAAGAACTACTCAGTCCCAGGGTAAATATCCGACCAGGGGTGGAGCGCATCGCGACATGGATGGCTTTTATTGCTCATTGATCTCGCATTCTCAGCCAGAATAGTTGCTCCACCTGTCAATACCCCCAATCCAATCGAGATAGCACTATTGACGACTCCAGCCTGATTAATGCCTACCTTAGGATCCATCAATGTTCCACCCATCTTTACAAGCCCAGCTAGATCAAGGCCCGTAGTAAGACCTGATTTTTCCCGAGGATTAATTGTCAGGTTCACCGCTTCAGTTTTTAAGTTGATCGAGCCTGCCAACACTACATCCAATCTATCTGTTTGGACGCCAACAGTATTGACTATATTGATCTGACCATTGTTGATGGGCAGATAAGCAACAGCGCACTCTAAAATTGTTTCAGTGGATTTTTTTCGCAAGGGGTTCATGGAATCTAATAAGGTGACAACAAAGTCACCAGCATCATTTAAAAAGTTGCTAGCCATTTTCGCCTGATTAATACTTACCTGAATTTTACCGTTGGAATTTTCTGCCATCTGGCGAAGACTAACACCCAAAGTTTTAATATTAA
>CANISN010000140.1 GCA_947470165.1 Burkholderiaceae bacterium
AAATTAGGAGAAGATTATGTGGAGAATTTGGAAACTGTATGATCCTTTGCGATCAATGGTTGTTCAAGGTGTTTTTCTGTTTGGTCTTGCAGCAATGATTCACTTGATTTTGCTGAGCAGTGTTCGTTTTAACTGGTTGGATGGTTTAAGCCAAGCCCAGTTTAAGGCGATGGATGCAAAAACAGGATCTGCAACACCACCATCAGTTCCAGCAGCAAAGTAATTTGTATAAAAAAATGGTGAATAGGGTTAGGTTAAATAACCTTTTAGCTCAACCCTATTTATCCATTCATTGGAGAGCATAAAAAATGGCCATGCTTAGTTTTGAAAGAAAGTATCGTGTTCGAGGCGGTACATTAGTCGGTGGGGACTTATTCGATTTTTGGGTGGGGCCGTTTTATGTTGGTTTTTTTGGTGTCACTACCGTTTTCTTTGCTTTTTTAGGCACCGCACTGATTCTGTGGGGTGCTTCACAGGGGCCTACATGGAACCCTTGGCAGATTAATATTGCACCACCGGATATTAGCTATGGATTAGGATTTGCCCCCTTATTGCAAGGCGGGCTTTGGCAACTGATTACGGTTTGCGCTTTAGGAGCATTCTTTTCTTGGGCCTTACGTGAAATTGAAATTTGTCGAAAGCTCGGCATGGGGCTTCATGTTCCTTTTGCCTACTTAATGGCGGTCTTCGCTTATTTCACTCTGGTAGTTATTCGGCCTGTACTGATGGGTGCATGGGGTCATGGATTCCCATACGGTATCTTGAGTCACTTGGATTGGGTTTCTAATACAGGTTACCAATACCTTCATTTCCATTACAACCCAGCGCATATGATCGCTGTGTCCTTATTCTTTGCAACTACCTTCGCATTGGTTTTACATGGCGGCTTAGTCTTGTCGTCTACCAATCCACAAAAAGGTCAGTTTGTTAAAACCCCTGAACACGAAGACACCTTCTTTAGGGATGCGATTGGTTATTCGATTGGTACTTTAGGAATTCATCGTCTCGGATTATTTTTAGCCTTGGCAGCAGTTTTCTGGAGCGCTGTTTGTATTGTGATCAGCGGTCCATTCTGGTCACGTGGTTGGCCTGAGTGGTGGGGCTGGTGGTTGAACTTACCAATTTGGCGTTAAGAGGAATATATATTATGGAATATCAAAACCTATTTACTCAAGTTCAAGTTGTCGCTCCACCGCATCATGGAGTCCATATCGATCCACGTGATGAACGAGAGCGTTTTGGCGAGCCAGCCCTGATTCATTTATTTGGACGTCTAGGCAATGCGCAGTTAGGGCCAATTTATTTGGGTGGCTTAGGCATCGCGTCTTTATTTTTTGGCATTATTGCAATTCAGATTATGGGTTGGAATATGTTGGCTTCGGTTAATTGGAGCCCAATCGAATTTGTACGCCAATTATTCTGGCTATCTTTAGACCCACCTCTACCTAAGCATGGACTGTCTTTGTTCATGCCGCTCAATGAGGGTGGTTGGTGGATGATGGCAGGCTTCTTCCTGACAGTCTCGATCTTATTATGGTGGGCAAGAATGTATCGCCGGGCTATTGCCTTGGGTATGGGTACTCATATTGCCTGGGGCTTCTTAGCGGCTATCTGGTTATATCTCGTGTTAGGATTTATTCGTCCCATCATGATGGGTAGCTGGAGTGAGGCCGTTCCATTTGGGGTCTTTTCGCACCTAGATTGGACTGCTGCTTTCTCATTACGTTATGGCAATTTATTCTATAACCCCTTTCACATGCTCTCGATTGTCTTCCTGTATGGATCAGCACTCTTATTTGCTATGCATGGCGCAACCATTTTGGCAGTCAGCCGCTTTGGTGGTGAACGTGAAATTGAACAAATTGTTGATCGCGGTACCGCTTCAGAAAGAGCTGCATTATTTTGGAGATGGACTATGGGCTTTAATGCCACGATGGAATCGATTCACCGTTGGGCTTGGTGGTTTGCAGTGCTAACCCCACTAGTTGGTGGTATCGGCATTTTGCTGACCGGCACCGTAGTGGATAACTGGTATTTATGGGCAGTGAAACACGATGTTGCACCTGCTTATCCCTATGTTTTTGGTACCCCAATACCTGACCCAGCTACTTCAGGATTTATACCACCTGCAGCACCAGCTGCACCTGTAATTACAGGAGTTAAGCCATGAAGCAATTGAGAAAATTTCTGATATTGCCGGCTCTACTGGCAAGTGTTCTGGTGCTATCAGGCTGTGAGAGACCGCCAATAGAAGCGGTTCAGCATGGCTTCCGTGGAACGGGTATGGATTTAATTTACAACCCGCGTACATTGGCTGAGCAAGCTGAAAAAAATACAGTTCCCGTGTCATATGGACTAGCCCCAGCAGATGGACCAAAAGCAGGGGCTGTATATCAAAATGTGAAGGTACTCAATAATTTGAGCGTAGCTCAATTTACTTCATTCATGGTCACCATGACGAGTTGGGTTGCTCCAGAGCAAGGCTGTAGTTATTGCCATAACGCGGCAAACTTTGCGGATGACTCGCTGTATACAAAGCAAGTTGCGCGTAATATGATTTTGATGACACAACGAGTTAATACTCAATGGCAAGACCACGTCGCTCAGACTGGTGTAACTTGCTACACCTGTCATCGCGGTAAAAATATTCCTGAGCAAGTTTGGTTCAAAGAGCCAAAACAACAAACAGGCAATGGTCTTCTGGGTAATAAGGACGGACAAAATAGTCCGGTTAGCGCTTCCGGTTATTCATCTCTACCAAATGCGTATTTCGATCAATACCTCTCGAAATCTAGCAATATCAGAGTGGCGGGAGATACAGCATTGCCAACTGGTAATAAGCACAGCATTAATGAGACTGAATCAACTTATGGTTTGATGATGCATTTCTCAAAATCATTGGGTGTTAATTGCACATACTGTCACAATAGCCGCAATTTCTCTTCTTGGGAGGAGAGCCCTCCACAAAGAGCTAAGGCTTGGTATGCGATTCGGATGGCACAAGATATCAATAATAACTATATGGAGCCTATTCAGAAGTTATTTCCTCCGCATCGTTTAGGTCCAACGGGCGATGTTGCTAAAGCCAATTGTGGAACCTGTCACCAAGGTGCTTACAAGCCGCTTTATGGTGTATCGATGTTGTCGGATTATCCTTTTTTAACTGGACCCGCTAAGGCGACTCAGAAATCAAAAGATTCTGCTCCTCCGGCGAAATCAGTGGCAATGAAGTAATCTAAAGATTGATCTAACCAATAGCGTCATAAGGTGAATATGACGCTATTTTTTTGTAGAAAAGTTGGTTTGAGGAAATGCTAAAAAAAGCTGACTTTAAGGAAGATGAAACATCTACTGCCATTGTGATTGGAAGTGGATTTGGTGGATTAGCAGCCGCCATTCGTTTGTCTTGTAAGGGCTACAAAGTCATTGTTATAGAAAAGCTAGATGCACCCGGTGGTAGAGCATACGTACATCATCGGGACGGATTTACATTTGATGCAGGGCCAACCATCATTACTGCGCCATTCCTACTCGAAGAATTATGGAAATTATGCGGCAAGAAGATGTCAGATGATGTTGATCTACGCTTAATGGATCCCTTTTATCGGATCCGTTTTGATGACGGCACTCACTTTGATTACACCGGTGATCCAGCCAGAATGCGCACTGAAGTTGCTAAGTTTGCACCAGAAGACTTGCCAGGTTACGAGCAATTTTTGGCAGAAGCAGAAAAATGCTACAAGCTTGGATTTCAGGAGCTGAGTTCGACTGCATTTGACTCGATTGGTGATTTAATTCGTGCAATTCCATCGATGATTAAGATGCGGGCTTGGGAGAGTATCTATAAATTAGTTGCACGCCATTTAAAGAACGACAAGATACGTCAAGTGATGAGTTTTCATCCACTTTTAATTGGTGGCAATCCTTTTTCAGTTACTGCAGTTTATGCACTCATCAACTCCTTGGAGCGACGCCATGGGGTTCATTCTGCAATGGGTGGAACCGGCTCTTTAATTAAAGGCTTGGCTGGTTTATTGGCTGGTAGAGGAGTGGAAATTCGCCTGCACTCTGAGGTGAAACGCATTGAAGTAGAGGATGGCAAGGCTCAGGGTGTCACCCTAGCCAATGGTGAATTTATTCCCTCAGACATTGTGGTATCCAATGCGGATGCTGCTTGGACTTATCAAAAACTCATCGCCCCAGAACATCGGAAAGTGTGGACCGACGCTAAGGTCAATAAGAGCAAATACTCGATGAGTCTTTTTGTTTGGTACTTTGGTACAGACAAGCAATATCCTGACGTGCCTCACCATATGATCTTGTTGGGTCCCCGCTATAAAGCGCTATTAACCGATATTTTCAAGAAACATGTGCTAGCAGACGACTTTAGTCTGTATTTACATAGACCAACTGCTACTGACCCCTCCCTTGCACCCGCTGGCGGCGATGCATTCTATGTGTTGGCGCCAGTACCGAATTTAGAAAGCGGTACGGATTGGGCCAAGGAGGCTGAGCCCTATCGCCAAGCAATTGCTAAGTACTTAGATGAAAGTGTTTTACCTGGATTTGAGAAGCATCTTAAAACATCCTTTCTCATGACACCTCAAGATTTTCAGGATCGCCTCTTGTCAGTTAAAGGTGCCGCATTTGGCTTTGAACCACTCTTACTTCAGAGTGCCTGGTTTAGACCGCACAATCGTAGCGAAGATGTCAAAGGTCTTTATATGGTTGGAGCTGGAACTCATCCAGGTGCGGGTATCCCCGGTGTTTTATCTTCTGCAAAAGCATTAATGTCCGTAGTAGCTGAACCGAGAAAAGCCCTAGCATGAGTCAAAATATTAAAGATCTTCAAGAGTGTGTAGCAACTATGCGAGATGGTTCAAAGTCCTTCTTCGCCGCCTCAAGAATTTTGCCTCAGAGAGTCAGAGATCCTGCAACTGCGCTCTATGCATTTTGTCGGATTACCGATGATGTTGCTGATGCAGTAGATGCAGAACCTGATGCTATTCCTAAATTACGCGAGCGTCTTGATCGAATCTATCAAGGTATACCAGATGATATTGCTGCTGATCGTGCTTTATCGATAGTCGTTAAAGAATTTGATTTGCCCATCAGCTTGCCCCTAGCATTAATTGAGGGCTATGAGTGGGATACCAAATTTAGAACTTATGACAGCTTGGAAGATCTACTAGATTACTGCGCACGAGTT
>CANISN010000141.1 GCA_947470165.1 Burkholderiaceae bacterium
GTACCAACTGTGTAGTCAATGAGATCAATGGATAGATCTTCTTGACCACGTGTCATAGATACATAGACTTCAGCCAATAATTGAGCATCGAGTAAAGCGCCGTGCAAAGTTCGGTGTTGATTACTGATCGCAAATCTTTCGCAGAGCGCGTCTAAAGAATTGCGCTTACCTGGAAACATTTGACGAGCATCCAAGAGGGTATCAGTAATTTTGGAGGCAAGACCTCTAAAAGCAGGGCGCTTAAGCAGGGCAAATTCGTTATCCAAAAATCCTAAGTCAAACGCTGCGTTATGGATGACCACTTCCGCTCCGTCAACAAACTCAATTAGCTCTTCAACGATATTGGCAAAAACAGGCTTATCAGATAGAAATTCACGGGAGAGACCATGAACTGCAAAAGCACCGGCATCAATATCTCGCTCAGGATTAATGTAGTAATGGAAAGTGCGATCTGTAAGGCGACGACCAACCATTTCTACACAGCCAATCTCAATGATGCGATCGCCCGTAGCGGGATTCAGGCCAGTAGTTTCAGTATCCAGAATAACTTGACGCATTAGGTACCTTCCAGCACGGATGGGGGGATTTCCATAGGACCATGGCCTGCATATTTATCTAAATACAAGTAGATAACCGGAGTAATGATCAGGGTTACAAACTGCGAGAAAATTAATCCGCCTGCCACACTGATTCCTAAGGGTTGGCGCAGCTCCGCTCCGGCACCTAGACCAAGAGCGATAGGTAAGGCGCCCATGAGCGCTGCAATAGTAGTCATCATGATAGGGCGAAAACGTAAGATGCAGGCTTCACGAATTGCTTTTTCTGGCGACATGCCTTGGTTACGTTGTGCATCCAAAGCAAAGTCAATCATCAGAATTGCATTCTTCTTCACAATACCAATGAGCAGCAAGATACCAATCGAGGCGATAACGGTTAATTCAAAGCCAAAGATGCGAAGTGCCAAGATCGCGCCAATTGCAGCGGAGGGTAGTCCAGCGAGAATAGTCAGCGGATGAATATAGCTCTCATACAGCACACCCAGCAAAATATAAATAACACCTAAGGCTGCCAAAATTAAAATAATTTGACCAGATTGATTGTCCTTAAATACGGCAGCATCTCCGCCATAGCTAGTGATGATTGAAGGGGGGAGCCCCACTTCTTTTTCATAGCTATCAATTGCTTTAGTTGCATCACCCAAAAAAACATCTGGTGCAAGATTGAAGGAAATAGTCACTGCGGGAATTTGACCCTGATGGTTTACAGCTGTTGGACCTACTGTGCGTACAAATTTAGCTAGACTGGAGAGAGGAATTAATTTATCAGTTGCACGACCACGAATATAGACCTTGTTAAGATCGGTTTCAAACTGCCGATCATTTTCTGCCGTCTCAAGAATGACGTAGTAAGTATTGACTGGTGTGTAGATAGTGGAGACCTGACGCTCACCAAAGGAGTTATAAAGTGCACCACGAATATCAGCGATCGTTACACCAGCACTTGCAGCTTGCTCGCGGTTGATCTCAATCTTGACATTAAGACCTTTCATTTTGGAGTCGGTTGTTACATCTCTAAAAATGGGGTTGGCACGTATCTTATCTGTCATCTTGTCGGCCCATTCATTAACGCCCTCGAAGCCAACACTTTGGAGGGTAAATTGATAGCGACTCTTACTACTACGCCCTCCAAGTTGTAAATTTTGAACAGGACGCATATAAACCTGAAGGCCTGGAATATCTTTGAATTTATTTCTGAGACCTTCGATTACCTTACTCATTTTTTCACGATCACCCTTCGGTTTAAGGATGATGAAGAAGCGTCCTGTATTACGACCTGAGCTTTGACCCCCGCCAAGAATAGAGATGGAATTTGCTACGTTGGGGTCGTTATTCACAATTTCAGCAGCACGGTCCTGAAGTGCCAACATCGTTTTAAAGGATGTATCTTCAGATGCCTCTGTGGTGGCTGTAATTTGCCCGATATCTTCTTCCGGAAAAAATCCCTTAGGACTATTTGCAAACAAGTAAATGGTAATAAAAAAGCTTGCTACTGCCCCCCACAATACTTTTTTACGATTGAGTAATGCTAGATCTAAGTAATGAACGTATGTTTTAAGAGTCCAGTCAAAGAGTCTGTCAAATTGTTTAGTGATGGCATATTCTTTTGGATGATCACCTGGCTTTGGAAGGAAGCGGCTACAGAGCATGGGCACAATAGTCAACGAGACTAAAGCGGAGACCAAAATAGACAAAGAGACAACAACTGCGAATTCTCTAAAGAGCAGGCCAATCGGACCTGCCATAAAAAATAGCGGGATAAATACTGCAACTAATGAGATGGAAATAGAGATGATGGTGAAGCCAACCTCTTTACTGCCTTTCAAAGAGGCTTTGAGTGGATCCATGCCTTGCTCAACATAACGCATGATATTTTCAAGCACGACGATTGCATCATCAACTACTAATCCTACTGCGAGAGTGATGCCCAATAAAGAAATGTTATCTAGGCTATATCCCATGATGTAGAGCAGAAAAAATGCACCGATCAGTGAAATCGGCAAGCTAATAGAAGGAATCAAGGTAGCCGAAATGCGCTTGAGGAATAAGAAGATCACTAAGACTACTAACAGAACAGTCAGCATCAAAGTGATGTTGACATCATGAATTGCCTCAATAATGGAGAGTGAGCGATCATTAATTAAAGTCAAATTAATCGATGCTGGCATTTGCTCTTTAAAGACTGGTAGCAATTTTTTTACCGCTTTCACTACATCCACTGTGTTGGCATTTGGTTGGCGCATGATGCCTATAGCAATGGAGCGCTCTCCGCCAGACGTAGCAAAGGTCCTCACGTCCTCAAAGCTTTCCTCTACATTTGCAACATCGCGGAGATAGACTGGGAGGCCATTGCGCTGGGCAATCACGAGGTCTGCAAACTCATCGGCTTTGACAAGTTGAGGATTAGCATAGATGGTAATTAATTGTCGTGGGCCATCGAGGGTGCCAACTGGACTATTCGTATTGGCTTTATTAATCGCAGTGGCTAACTCTTCCATAGTGATATTGCGATTGCCCAAGGCATCTGGACGCACACTGACACGGACTGCATAACGTTTTGCGCCGTATACAATTACTTGAGATACACCATTAATTGTTGAGATATTCGGAGACAGTAGATTCTCGGCATAATCATTGATCTCAGAAAGGCTCATCGATGGTGAACTCAACCGAACGACAAGAGCTGCAGTATCAGCTGGATTGATTTTGCGATAAGACGGGGGAATCGTCATTTCAATTGGGAGTCTGCGCTGCGCTCGTAGCAGAGCAGCTTGTACATCTACTGCCGCTTTATCAATATCTCGATCGCTCGTAAACTCTAATGAGATGCTGGTAGAGCCAAGGGTATTGGTTGAGCTAATAACCTTAATACCATCAATGGTTGAGAACTCCTTCTCCAAAGGAAGTGCCACTGAGGACGCCATATTTTCTGGCGCCGCTCCCGGAAGACTCGCGCTGACAGAAATAATGGGCGTATTAAAACTTGGGAGCGCTGCAACAGGAATATTGAAGTAGGCAACGGTACCAGCAATGACTATTGAAATAGACAGCAGCACCGTCATGACGGGGCGTCTGATACATAACTCAGAGAGCGTCATTTTTTCTCAGTAGAAGAAGGGGCGGCTGGAGCGGCAGGAGCGTCAGCTGGTTTAGGAGTTGGCTTAGCAACTTCTTTTTTGGCTTCACGAATCTTGCCGCCTGGACGCAGATTTTGTTTTCCTTCAACGACAACTCGATCACCGGCCTGAATACCAGAGATCACTGTGCTACCTTGGTATTCATAAACTAGCTTAATCGGTTTTGCCGCAACCTTATCATCCTTGTCTACTATATAAACGACTCTGCCCTTGGGGCTAATCACAATCGCTTCTGAAGGAACTGCAATCACATCTTTAAGGGTATTGGCGTTAAGAATGACGCGAGCAAATTGTCCTGGCAATAAAGTCATTTTCTCATTCGGAATTTGAGCGCGCACTCTAACAGCTGCGATGCTGGGGTCAACTTGATTATCAATCACTAAAACCTGACCTTCATACACATTCTTCTCGTTATTACCTACAGTGACTCGAACTTTTAATGGCGCTGCGGCTTGCTTGCCCTCCATGAGTAGGGGGATATCTTTTTCTGGAACGACAAATTGAACATTAATTGGATTTAATTGCGTAATGGTTACCATCGAGCCAACGCTAGAAGTAGCAGTGGAGCTGGTAGCAGTTGAAACAATGTTGCTTGCCTGAACAAGAGAACCGGGGAATACATTCACAATACCTGCTCGTCCAGCGATGGGTGATCGAATAGAATCATAAGAGAGTTGAACCTCTGCAGAGCGAGCCGCTGCTTGGGCAGATTTAGCATTGGCTAAGGAGGTCTCAAGCCCTGCTCTGGATATGAAGTTTTTAGCAACTAATTCTTTTGCACGTAGATACTGTTGCTGAGCATCATCAGCGAGCGCTTTTAACTTTTCATAGTTGGCTCTATCGTTGCGATCATCCAGCGTAAATAGGAGTTCACCTTCTTTAACCTCTTGCCCATCCTTCACGTGAATAGTCTTAACCGTGCTGGTAATCATTGGGCGAATATCAACGATGCTGCTAGAAATGATCGTACCAGTCGCTTCGATGATGAGGGGGATATCCTTCTTTTCAACTACAACGCTGGTAATGGTTTGAGGTCCACCACTGACTTTGCTAGGGGCTGGGAAAAAATAGTCGTAGGCTTTAGACCCAGCATACAAAATGACCAGCACAATCAAAATGCGCCACTTATATTTCAGGACAAATGCTTTGACAGTGGCGAAATCTAATTTCTTTGGGTTACCCAGTCGTGGTGAAACCTTATTCCAAAGACTGCATAAGCGTGCCTTGATCCAATTTTTGAGCTTTGGGAGCTGCGCGACTACTTTATCGAGCGCTGATTCTATTTTTGACACGGTCTCGTTTTTTCTTGGTTCTTATGGGTTTAGCGGGGAATTTTGAAGCAGCTTTGAATGCGATCATTCTCTCATAAGACCGTAAGAAACGGGCTGCAGGGCATTGCCCCCAATTAGGGTAGAAATTCTTCTACGCCTTTGTTGGCCAGCATGTCGGCAAGTTCATTGCCGGGGTGGCCGTTGTGTCCACGAACCCA
>CANISN010000142.1 GCA_947470165.1 Burkholderiaceae bacterium
ATTGCGGGTAAAACAGGAACCACCAATGATTCACATGACGCATGGTTTGCGGGATATAACCCTAAGGTAGTCGCAATTGCGTGGATTGGGTTTGATAAGCCTGCTAGTCTGGGTGATCGAGAGACGGGGGGCGGACTTGCTTTACCGATGTGGATTTCTTACATGGGCACGGCATTGAAGGATGAGCCACAGCAAGGCCGCGAAGTACCTGCAGGGGTTACTCAGACTGATGGCGATTGGTTTATCCCTGAATTTTCTAATAATGGCGGCGTTCGCGAACTTCAATAGTTTGCTTGAGTAATGGCACGGCAAGCACGCACCATCATTCCTGGCCAAGCAATGCATGTGATGGTTCGCGGTAATAACCGAGAAATGTTGTTTTGTAGCGATGCCGATCGCCGAGTCTATTTGGACTGGCTTCGTGAGGGCGCTAAACAATTTAGCGCTGCAGTGCATGCATATGCATTGATGCCAAACCATGCGCACCTCTTCATTACTCCTAAGTATGCTGATTCACTTGCTAAAACCATGCAATCTTTAGGTAGGCGCTACGCTCAGTATTTCAACCAACAACACCAACGCTCAGGAACAATTTGGGAAAGCCGCTATCGCTCCTCCTTGATAGATCCCGACTATGTCTTGCGTTGTCAGCGCTATATCGAATTAAATCCGGTGAGAGCCGGCTTTGAGACTAGTCCCCAGGATTCCACCTGGACTAGCTATGCATCCCACATTGGTGGAAATGCGGAGTCTTGGTTAGTAGATCATCAGCAGTTTTGGCACTTAGGTAATACCCCTTTTGAACGGCAAATGGCTTGGGCAAACTTTGTAAAAGAGGGCGCACCTCATTGGGAAGATCAACAAATTACTGAAGCGCTGATTCGATCTAAGCCCTGGGTAAGTGATATTTACGCTAAAAAGCTCTTTAAAGAGAATCCTGAGCAGGTAATGATTCGATATCGCGGCCGACCAAAGAAATTAATACCAATAAATTCAGTGCCTTAGTGATAATTTTAGTATTCGGGTGAAGTAAGGTCGCGTCGCCAATAATTTACTCTGTCCCTTTATTACAAGTTCATTTTGGTGCTTATTAATATTAAATGGGACGGAGTCATTTAATTTCTATTGCATCGCTATGGGTATTCACCTATATTTGATCCTCCAAAAGTACTCAGCCCTCAATGGCAAACGGAAATACCATGACTACACAGACAACTGCAGATCTTCGTCCAATCGCACAAGGTCTCTATGACCCAAGAAACGAGCATGACGCATGCGGCGTAGGATTTGTTGCCCATATAAAAGGGAAAAAATCTCACGAGATTGTTACTCAAGGATTAAAAATTCTTGAAAACTTAGATCACCGGGGTGCGGTTGGTGCTGATCCATTAATGGGTGATGGTGCCGGTATTTTGATTCAGGTTCCTGATACTTTGTATCGCGAAGAAATGACTAAGCAGGGGGTCGCGTTGCCGCCGTTTGGTGAATATGGTGTTGGTATGATTTTCTTACCAAAAGAGCATGCATCTCGTTTAGCTTGCGAGCAAGAGTTAGAGAGAACTGTTCGTTTAGAAGGTCAGGCAGTTCTGGGTTGGAGGGACGTGCCCATCGATTTGAAATTGCCTATGTCTCCAACAGTGCAAATGACAGAGCCATTTATACGTCAAATCTTTATTGGTCGTGGTCGTGACATCATGACGACGGATGCACTAGAGCGCAAGTTGTATGTCATCCGTAAAACCGCAAGTCACGCCATTCAAGATTTACATTTAAAGCACGGTAAAGAATATTTCGTGGCATCCATGTCAGCTCGCACCATTGTTTACAAGGGCTTACTCTTGGCAAACCAAGTGGGAGCCTATTACAAAGACTTACAAGATACGCGCACAGTATCCGCATTAGCACTAGTACATCAACGCTTCTCAACCAATACATTCCCTGCGTGGGAGTTGGCTCACCCGTACCGGATGATTGCGCACAATGGTGAGATCAACACAGTTAAGGGTAATGTCAACTGGGTAAATGCACGCGAGGGCGCTATTAGCTCCCCAGTGCTTGGCGATGATCTTAAAAAATTATGGCCACTAATTTACCCAGGGCAATCCGACACAGCTTGTTTTGATAACTGCCTAGAATTATTGGTTATGGCGGGCTACCCATTGGCACAGGCCATGATGATGATGATCCCAGAGGCTTGGGAGCAACACACCTTGATGGACGATAACCGTCGTGCTTTTTATGAATATCACGCAGCGATGATGGAGCCGTGGGATGGTCCAGCAGCAATGGCATTTACGGATGGCCGTCAAATTGGCGCAACTTTAGACCGCAATGGTTTGCGCCCAGCACGTTATTACGTTACTGATGATGACTTAGTGATTATGGGTTCAGAGGCCGGTGTACTACCCATTCCTGAGAATAAGATTATTCAAAAATGGCGTTTGCAACCAGGCAAGATGTTCATGATTGATATGGAGCAAGGCCGCATTATTGATGACATCGAATTGAAAGATGCTGTCTCAAGAGCTAAACCATATAAGAGCTGGATCGATGCCGTTCGCGTTAAGCTCGACGAAGTGGATGCTAGCAAAGCAGATCTCGTGGATGAAAAAAATACCATTCGTCCAGCAGCAAAATTATTAGATCGCCAGCAAGCCTTTGGTTACACCCAAGAAGACATCAAATACCTCATGGCACCAATGGCAATGAACGGTGAAGAGGCCATTGGATCGATGGGCAACGATAGCCCATTAGCAGTGCTTTCCGAAAAGAACAAGCCGCTCTATAACTACTTCAAGCAATTGTTTGCGCAAGTAACCAATCCTCCAATTGATTCCATCCGTGAAAACATGGTGATGTCACTGGTATCTTTCATTGGACCTAAGCCTAATTTGCTGGATACCAACAATATTAACCCTCCAATGCGCTTGGAAGTTAGCCAGCCGATTTTGGATTTTGAGGATATAACGAAGATACGTCATATTGGGCACTACACTAACGGCAAATTCCGTTCGTACGAATTGGATATTTGCTATCCAGCATCTTGGGGTAAAGCAGGAATTGAGGCGCGCTTAGCCTCCTTGTGTGCACAATCAGCTGATGCCGTTCGCTCTGGTTACAACATCTTGATTGTGAGCGATCGTCAGGTTGATGAGGGGCATGTAGCTATTCCTGCGCTATTAGCTACTTCAGCGATTCATCAGCATTTGGTTGAAAAAGGCTTGCGTACTAGCGTGGGTCTCGTTGTTGAGACTGGTAGCGCACGCGAGACCCATCACTTCGCACTCTTGGCTGGCTACGGTGCAGAAGCTGTCCACCCCTACTTGGCAATGGAAACCTTGGCAGAAATGGCAAAAGGTTTATCTGGTGATTTGTCAGCAGAAAAGGCTGTAAAGAATTTTGTTAAAGCAGTGGGTAAAGGCTTGCAAAAAGTGATGTCTAAAATGGGCATCTCTACTTATATGTCTTATACCGGCTCACAGATTTTTGAAGCCATTGGCTTAAATAAAGAGGTGATTGATCATTACTTCAAAGGTACACCTTCAAACGTTGGCGGCATTGGCGTATTTGAAGTAGCTGAAGAAGCTTTGCGCATGCATCAAGCTGCCTTTGGTAACGACCCAGTCTTAAGCAATATGCTCGAAGCGGGTGGTGAGTACGCATTCCGTATTCGTGGTGAAAACCATATGTGGACACCAGACACGATTGCGAAGTTGCAGCACTCTACACGTATCGGAATTGAGAAGGGCTACCAAACTTATAAAGAGTATGCCAACCTCATTAATGACCAAACCAAGCGTCAGATGACATTGCGCGGTTTATTTGAATTCAAGATTGACCCAGTGAAGGCTATACCGTTAGATGAAGTAGAGCCTGCTAAAGAAATCGTTAAACGTTTTGCAACGGGCGCGATGTCTTTAGGTTCAATCTCCACGGAAGCGCATGCCACTTTGGCAATTGCTATGAACCGGATTGGTGGTAAGTCCAACACTGGTGAGGGTGGAGAAGATCCAAATCGCTACATCAATGAGCTTAAAGGCATTCCAATTAAGAAGGGCGAAACCTTAGCGAGCATTTTGGGCGATGACGTTGTTGAGGCAAATATCCCCTTGCTCGACGGTGATTCATTACGCTCCAAAATTAAGCAGGTTGCTTCCGGACGTTTTGGTGTTACTACTGAATATCTTCGCTCTGCCGATCAGATTCAGATCAAGATGGCGCAGGGCGCGAAACCTGGTGAAGGTGGGCAGTTGCCAGGTGGAAAAGTTTCTGACTATATCGGCAAGCTGCGCTTTTCTGTTCCTGGTGTTGGTTTGATTTCTCCTCCTCCACACCATGATATTTACTCTATTGAAGATATCGCTCAGTTAATTCATGATTTGAAAAACGTCAATCCAGTTGCCGAAGTATCTGTGAAATTAGTCTCTGAAGTTGGTGTTGGTACGATTGCTGCTGGTGTTGCGAAGGCTAAGGCGGATCACGTGGTGATCGCTGGTCACGATGGCGGTACTGGCGCTTCTCCATTGTCCTCAATCAAGCATGCTGGTTCACCATGGGAATTAGGTTTGGCTGAAACCCAACAAACATTAGTGCTCAATGGTTTGCGTAGTCGTATTCGTGTACAAGCTGATGGTCAAATGAAAACCGGTCGTGATGTGGTGATAGGCGCGTTGTTAGGTGCCGATGAGTTTGGTTTTGCAACCGCCCCATTAGTCGTTGAAGGTTGCATCATGATGCGTAAGTGTCATTTGAATACTTGTCCAGTTGGTGTTGCAACCCAAGATCCTGCGTTGCGTAAAAAGTTTTCTGGTAAGCCTGAGCATGTGGTGAATTTCTTCTTCTTTATTGCGGAAGAAGTACGCGAAATCATGGCGCAACTCGGCATTCGGAAGTTTGATGACTTGATTGGTCGTGTTGACCTTTTGGATACCCGTAAAGGTATTGAGAACTGGAAAGTCCATGGCTTAGATTTTAGTAAGATTTTTGCTGAACCAGCAGTAGCGAAAGACGTGCCACGCTATCAAATTTTGACTCAAGAGCATGGCTTAGGCAGCGCGCTAGATAATGTTCTGATTGAGAAGAGCGGGTCTGCAATCGAGCGTGGCGAGAAAGTTTCATTCATTGTTCCGGTAAAGAATGTAAATCGTACGGTTGGTGCAATGCTCTCCGGAGAAATC
>CANISN010000143.1 GCA_947470165.1 Burkholderiaceae bacterium
ACAGTCCAACTATTACCTTCCTGGATGACTGCAACAGCTACTACTGCAAAATCTCCATGACGATAACCATACTCGGCAAATCCAAATCTAGCATCATGCCCACGTATAGGAAACTGGATAGACTCGATGAATTCATTTGATTGACGACAAGTTTGAAGCGCTCCTAGAAAAAAATTCTTGGCTTGAACTATTCGCCTCTTCTTTTTACTGACTAGTGTGACAGAGCCCTCTAATACGGCTAGGCCAAGCACTAATTCGGCGCTGGGATCAGCATGGGCGATCGATCCGCATACTGTTCCACGATTCCGAATTGGAGCATGAGCTATCCATGGGAACATCATGCTTAAAAGTGGCTGAGTCTTATTAAGGTCACTCCACTTTTCTAACTCGGCCTGTCTAACGCCAGCTCCAACCAGAAGAACATCGCCAGAAACACCATAATTTTTTAGCTCTATCACCTTATTGATATCGATTAAATGATCGGGGCTAGCCACCCTCATTGCCAATACTGGGACAAGTGTTTGACCGCCAGCAATGATGCGGGCATCGTCACCATACTGGTCCAACAAATCTAAAATATTAGCTTGGGAGCTAGCCTGGTGCATCACAAATGGAGCAGACTTCATTTACCAACTCCTAATACAGTAAAGAATCTGCTAAAGAAGCGTTTAAATAAGCTTTCCTGTTTTGCGCCGGCTTCTTTTGCAAGCGCCTTAAACAGTTGATCTAAGACCAATCGAATCGCACCCTCTAATAACCTGCTGCCTATTGCTGCAAGCTTTCCTGATACCTGAGCTTGGTAGTCATACTTTAAAACAGTAGTGCCCGCATCATTCTTCAGACTTACTTGACCCATTCCCAACGCCATTCCCAATGGGCCACGACCTTCTCCACCTAAGGAAAAACTATCAGGATCTTGAATATTTGTTATATCAACTTTGGCTACAAAGCGAGCCTTTGCAATACCGATTCGAACAACTGCTATGCAATCAAACCGAACACCATTAAATATGGATGTTTTATGAATGGATTCACAGCCTGGAATAACATTCTTCAGCCTCTCCGGATCAAGTAAAACTGCAAAGATATTTTCTGGAAGAACCTGCAACCTAACTTCGCCCTGAGCTTTCAAAGGATAATCAGCATTCGAGACAATAGAAGAAATCTGACTCGATGGCTTATCAAGCTTGAGCGAACCCTTTTTGACAAGAAGCGCATGAATTCGGCTTGGGGTGGCAGGCAGAACAATATCTTCAATATCCAATGCATCTGCAATGGCATTTGCAATACAAACTGGTGTGCTCATACTATTTCCTTCACCGATTCCTTTGGCGCCCAAAGGGGTGAAGGGACTTGGAGATTCTTGATGATAAATTTTAGGAGTGCGTATATCACTTGCAGTAGGTAAGCGATAGTCCGCAAAAGTTCCTGACAGAAAATTTCCATCACTACTATAGACAAACTCCTCAAAAAGAGCTGCCCCAACAGCTTGTGCATAGGCGCCATAAATCTGCCCATCTGCTAAGGCTGGGTTTAGTATTTTTCCTGCGTCATGTACGGTAATGTATTGATCAACTTTTGCGGAGCAAGTGTCCAGATCTATCTCAATCCCACAAGCATCGATAGCAAAACCATACGCAGCGGAAGTATTAATTCGATCACCCTCATCAGGCGCCTCTAAAACATCTGCGCTCCAAAAGTGTGTTTCCTGCAATGCAAGAGTGGTTTCAGACCCAAGAGCCTCTTGAATCAATCCCGGAGACCAGTGAAAATTTCCGCATAATCTTGAGAAAGAAATGCTCCTACTTTCATCTGCTGCTACCGAGATGTTTCCATTTGCAAATATTAAGTCTTCTGGCCCTGCCTTCAGCATATGCGCTGCATAATCAGCAATCCGAACCTTTAACTTTTCAGCTGCAAGAAATACCGTTCCCGCAACTGCACCTGCAAAGCGACTTGAATAGTTCCCGGCGGCAATTGACCAAGCATCTTTAGCGGTATCAAAATCCACATTTACCTGAATTTGGGATGGTAAGACACCAAAAATATCTGCTAATAGCTGGCTGATAACGGTTTGATGACCCTGACCAGCAGGGGCTGACGCAATATTAGCTGCAATATTTCCAGAAGGGTCAATGCTTACAGTTGCCGAAGTAATAGCGCCATTTTTCGGGCCTGCCTTTACTCTTTGCTCCTTTGTAAGAGCGGTAGTTATGTAACCCATGTTAGAAACCGAGGGCTCAATAATTGAGGCAATACCAATACCGTAATAGCGCCCTTCTTTTTTAGCCTTTTCTCTACTATTTAGTAATTTTCTGAACTCAGGAGAATTCTCTAATGTTTTTAAAGCCTGCTGATAGTCGCCAGAATCTAACAATGCCCCTGCTGCTGCACGATATGGAAATTGATCTTTCTGAACATAATTGAGCGCTGCAATTTGTTGATGCGTTTTGCCTAAAGTTTTTGCGATTTTATGAATTAGACGCTCGAGGGCGTAATAAACCTGAGGTCCACCAAAACCCCTTACTAATCCAGTAGGAGTTTTATTAATCAATACAACACGATTACGAATTTTTAAATTCTGAATTTGGTAAGGACCCGTCACACACCCATGCATTCGATACAGAGTTGCTGGCTCAGGAGCCCTCAAATAGGCCCCACAATCTTCAATTTGATCGTAATCTAGGGCTAATATTTTTCCATCCAGATCCACTGCAGCACGTAAATGGGTGTGACGGGAAGTTGCGGAAGTGGCTGCTTGTAGATGCTCCAAGCGATCCTCAATAAATTTAACTGGGGCACCTACTTTACGCGATGCCAAACAACTCATGATGATGTATGGCAAAACTGATTGTTTAACACCGAAGCTACCACCCGAATCTGGGGCAACATGATGTCGTAATTTTGTTCCGGAAACTTTCAAAGCAGCAGCCATTACTACATGCAAGGAAAATGGCCCCATAAAATTCGACGTTACTTCATATGAGGAATCCGCACCTCGCCATTGCGCAACCACCCCACCAGTTTCTATGGGTGTACAAGAATTACGGGGATAACGAATATCAACTTCAACGATAGTTGCAGCAGTTTGAAATGCGCTATCAGGGTCGCCATACTCGTATGAACGATCTAAAACACAATTACTACCAATATCTTCATGCAAAATAATTGATGCATCTGAAAGTGCGATATCCACATCAACAACAGCAGAAAGCGGCTCAATATTCAACACAACCTTCTCAACCCCATCTTCTGCTAGAGCCCTTGATTCAGCAATGACAACTGCTATAGGCTCCCCAACATAGCGAACATACTCACTTGCCAATACCCACTGACGCATTGAAGTTTTTACAGCAACTACCAATGGATTGGACCAGGCCTGAACATCCTCAAGCATCAAAATTCCCCTGACACCTCTGATCGTTAATGCCTGCTCAGCATCCACAGAAATAATTTTTCCATGGGCAATGGGAGAGCGCACAACAGCAGCATATAAGGTTCCTACTGGCAATGGAAGGTCATCTAAGTAACGTCCTCCACCCGTTAGAAGAGCAATATCTTCTATACGTTCACATGCCTTACCTAAATAATTTGCACTTATTTTCAATCTACTCTTTTCAGCTAAATTAAGATTAATTAATGCTGAAAGAAGCTTAATGATTGGGAAAGAAGTATGCTTACTCTAAAGTCCGACCACTTACCTTAGAGTCTGATTATGTGCATCAGGAAAACCCTAAGAGTCTAGCTTTGGGGCCTTCTCTACTTGCTGACGATAAAGGCTCGGAGTTACACCCTGGTGTTGTTTAAAAAACCGAGTGAAGTGACTTTGAGCAGAAAATCCAAGCTCATCACCAATATCAATAAGACTCCCACTCTTATCTGCGAGCGCATCAAATGCAAACTCCATTTTTAGGACATTTGCAAATACAATCGGTGAAAGTCCTGTACAGCGCCTAAATAGCTCAAAAAAATGTGACCGCGAAAGATCGACGCTTCGAGCAACAATTGAAATGTCCCCAAATCCCTGAGGAGAGGTGCGCATAATATGAATTGCTTTTCGGATTCTAGGATCCATAAACGCCAAAGTATTTCCGGTATTACGTAAATCACCCTGAGTTAAAAGATCGGCGTCTTCCATAAAACTCAAAACGAGCTCAATCAAAATGGACTCAAGATAATCATGTGTGATTTGGTCGGCCCACCAAAGTTCCATTGAAATTTTTTCCAGCGCCTGCTTTTGATGGGCACCCAAAGCAGATAAATTATTGATAAAAAATCGCGGGTGGCTACTTGCTAAGAATTTTTTACTAAATGATGCCAGCCACTTTGGCTCAAGATACAGAGCAAGTAAAATGGGATTTTCGCCATTGACTGGCATATGCAGATAGGAATGCTCTTCCCAGGCATTTATGAGGACTGCATTGTCATCAGTTAATGGGCAACGTTGCTCTCTAACCTGAAAAGCGATATCAGGTCCCGCAACCTTGCATAAAATGTGACAGTGATGATGGGCATGGGTTACGAGAGGAGCATCCATTTCGAGAAGCGCCACTCTACCAAACTCACCATGAAGAAGTCGAATTACTTTTGACATGCATTAAATCATCTCACATACATGCTAAGTCAACCCGTAATTTTTTATTGCACTGCAATAAAATTATGCTTTCCCAGGACTGCAACACTAAAGCAAGTAATTGCAGTCTATTTTTTCTTTATTGGCGGTAAATCAGTGCAGTGCCCATGTGCTGCTTCCGCAGCTAAGCCGACGGACTCACCTAAGGTTGGATGCGGATGAATGGTTTTACCAATATCCACCGCATCTGCCCCCATCTCAATCGCAAGGCACACCTCACCAATTAAATCTCCAGCATGAGTACCAACAATACCACCACCAATAATGCGCTTACTAGTAGCATCGAAAATCAACTTTGTGAATCCTTCATCACGACCATTTGCAATCGCTCTACCACTGGCAGCCCATGGAAATAAGCCTTTTTCATAAGCAATTCCTTGAGCCTTACATTGTTCCTCTGTTAAACCAGCCCAAGCAACCTCTGGATCGGTATAAGCAACAGAAGGAATTTGTTTGGCATCAAAATAGGATTTTTCACCAGCAGCCACTTCAGCAGCAACGTGACCCTCATGAACTGCTTTGTGAGC
>CANISN010000144.1 GCA_947470165.1 Burkholderiaceae bacterium
GTTCTGCTGGGCTGGTTGGCTGTGGCGTTAAAAATTCGGCCAAGCGCTCTAAAAGGGATTTATTGGGGTCAGGCATATAACAAGAATATCGCAGAAATAAGTAAATTCAATGAAGACCAAAGTAAAGGCGCTTTAAATGGGGGTGTAGGGGTTGGGAAAGCCGAGAGATTTCAAGAGCTTGATTTCTTGAGATTCCATTTTTTTAGCCTCTTGATCCTTTTCATGATCAAGACCTTGCGCATGTAAGCAACCATGAATAATCAGGTGAGCTAAATGCGCTTTGACGGTCTTACCTTGTTCAGATGCTTCTTTTTGAATCACGGGGAGGCAAAAAACAATATCAGCTACCAAGGTCTTTTTGGTGAGTCCGTACGGAAAGGTAAGCACATTAGTCGCTTTATCTTTGGCGCGATAAGAAAAATTGAGCTTTTTACCTTCAGCTGTATTAATAAAGCGTAAGGTGATTAAGCCATTTAGTTGAACTGCTGCTTTCACCCATTTTTTGATTACTGCAAGAGAGGCAAACGTAATAACTTTCCCTTCAATTGCAGCGCTGGCAAATTGAATATCAATCTCTAATTTAGAAGAGGATTCATGCTTGGCTATCATTTTAGTTGGCATGAATGTGAGCAAGCTCACTGATGAGATCGCCTCGGAGGGTGTAATTGAGAACTTCAGTGATATGAATATCCACCATTTGCCCTGTGAGAGAGTCAATATCTTCAGCTGGCGCTGTAAAGTGAACTACGCGATTATTGGTAGCGCGACCTTGTAGGTTGACTCCATCTTTTGCTAAGCCTTCAACGAGAACCCGTTCTGTCTTGCCTAACATCTTTTGGCTAATCTGAGTTGCTTGTGACTCAACAAGCGCGAGTAATGTCTGTAGTCGCTTGAGTTTCACCTCATAAGAAGTGTCATCACTCAAATTAGCTGCAGGTGTTCCAGGACGCGCGCTGAAGATAAAGCAAAAGCTATTATCAAAATTGAGCTCTTCAACCATCTTGAGAAGTTTTGCAAAGTCTTCATCGGTCTCGCCAGGAAAGCCCACAATGAAGTCGCTAGAGAGCGTCAGGTCTGGCCTCACAGCGCGCATCTTACGAATAATACTTTTATATTCCAGGGCAGTGTAGCCTCGTTTCATAGCTGATAAAACGGAATCTGATGCATGTTGCACTGGAAGATGCAGGTGGCTGACTAACTTAGGAACTCTTGCGTAGACATCAATCAATCGTTGAGTGAATTCTTTAGGATGGCTCGTCGTAAAGCGAATTCTTTCTACCCCAGGAATTTCTGCGACATATTCAATCAGTAATGCAAAGTCTGCGATTTCTTCGGTATCGCCCATCTTGCCAATATAGGCGTTGACATTCTGTCCTAGTAAGACAATTTCTTTAACGCCTTGAGCAGCAAGACCAGCTACTTCAGTAAGGACATCATCAAAAGGGCGTGAAACCTCTTCACCACGCGTATAAGGTACAACGCAATAGCTACAATATTTTGAGCAACCCTCCATGATGGAGACATAAGCAGATCCCCGAGTCTGACGTGAGGCGGGCAAATGATCAAACTTTTCGATTTCCGGAAAAGAAATATCTACTTGTGGTCTACCCGTCTCGCGACGTTGTGCGAGTAGATCTGAGAGACGATGTAACGTTTGTGGTCCGAAGACGACATCGACATATGGCGCCCTGCTAATAATTTGTTGACCTTCTTGACTAGCAACGCAGCCACCAACTCCAATCAGTAAATTGGGTTTGGTTTTCTTGAGCTCACGCAGGCGCCCTAAGTCTGAGAAGACTTTGTCTTCTGCTTTTTCACGAATCGAGCAGGTGTTTAGTAGAACCACATCCGCATCTTCAGGAGTGTCAGTCATGACCATCCCTTCATTGGCATGAAGGAGGTCGGCCATTTTGCCCGAGTCGTACTCGTTCATTTGACAGCCAAAGGTTTTGATGTAGAGCTTTTTCATATGCCGTTCTCAGGTTTATAGCTGGGGGCCAAGCTCAGATTTTACGGGATAAAGCTTTTACAGCAAGCGTAAGGCAAGAATGGCAACGATCGTGGGTGGAATCGCTGCAATGAAGAGTAATCCAGCAGAAACTGCAGCATTAGGGAAATAGCTACGCAAAATAGCCAGTCCTGCTGGGTTAGGAGCATTGGCAATCACAGTTAAGCCGCCACCAGCAACTGCACCACCAACTAAGGCCAACTTGAATTCTGGCGAGGTACCTTGCACTAGCGACCCTAAATAGGTGAGGGCTGCATTATCGGTAATGGCTGTTAATGCCAAGCTTCCATAGAACACTGCAGTAGGACTCATAGTTTCTAGGATAGGTTGCAACCACCAGCCCTGAAGTCCGCCAAGTACCACAAGACCGCCCAAGAAAAATCCCACCAATAAGGCTTCACGTAAAATCAGTGGGTTTTGATGTTTTGGATAAGCCGTGGTGTAGCCAATAAAAAAGAGTAGAAGCCACATGAAGATTACTGGATCATGTGCAAAGCCTACAATGCCAAGCAAAAATAGCAGATGAATGCCTGTAATGGTCAGAGGAATACGTGCCTGATCAGATTTACTGGTAGGTTCAATTAATTGCTTATGAAAGAGCAATGTTGCGACTGTTGTATTAATAAAAATCGCAATGGTTGCCTCAAACCCAAAGTTTGCAAACATGAATGGCGTATCCCAGTTCCATGTTGATGCCACCATCAGTACGGGTGGAGCAGCAAAATTTGTGAGAGTGCCCCCAATCGAAATATTGACAAATAAAGCGCCTAGCGTGCCATAGAGCAATGGGGTGGTACATTTATGTCGATAGACTAAGTCGCGTAATAAGAAGGCTGCCAGTGTCATGGCAGCTGGCTCGGTAATTAATGAGCCAAGGAGCGGAGTAATGCTGAGTGTTAAAAAGTACAGTGTAGGCGCTTGCTTAGTTCGTAATACTAATTGAGTTGTCTTACCCAGTCTTTGCAGGAGCTGAGTCGCAAGCTGCAGAATCGGTTTGCTCCCGGCGACAACCATGATGGCAAAGACAAATAAGGGTTCTGTAAAATTACGCTGGTTAGCGTACTCTTTTGCTATAGCCAAATCATTGGCGAGCCACATAAAAATGATGAGGATGGCAGCCCAAAATCCAAAGACGATTTCGACTTCGCCGAGTAAATGCCATAAGCCGGCATGACGGGGTGATTTCTTGGCGAGTGCTTCAAAATACGAAGTGCAAAAAGTATGTAGTACTGCGATAGCAAAAATAATACTTGCACCAAGTTCTGTGGGGGTAAAGTTCATAGAGACATATTATCAGGGCGTTCCTTCTGAAAATGCTCCGAAGGTTTACCAAATAAAAATGTCAGCAATTTAGGAGATTTTGATGAAATTGAAATTAGGCTATCAAGAATTAATTACCCAAGCTATGACTCAAATTGAAACCCTGCCTTTGGAGCAAGCAAAAAAACTATTGAACGATGAAAATGTAATATTTGTAGATATTCGTGATGTGAGGGAATTGGAGCGTGAAGGGATGATTCCTAATGCCTTCCATGCGCCCCGTGGTATGTTGGAATTTTGGGTCGACCCAGACAGCCCTTATTACAAGCCAGTTTTTGGTGAAGGAAAGCGCTTGGTGCTGTATTGCACCTCAGCTTGGCGCTCTGCTTTGGCAGCTGAGACCCTCCAAAAAATGGGTGTTCCCAGTATTTGTCATCTAGAGGGTGGTTTTAGTGCCTGGAAAAAGGCCGAATTGCCAGTGGCTGAGAAGCACTCCAAGCCCCACTCTGGCTAAATTCCTATTTGCATGGATCTTGAAATGTAGTAATTCGCCCCCATTTACAGAGGGATATGTTCATTGATGAAGAGGGTATTTGTATGACTGTAGCTAGTAAAGAAACGTTAGGCTTTCAGGCCGAGGTAAAGCAACTTTTACAACTGATGATTCATTCCTTGTATTCCAATAAGGAAATTTTTCTTCGCGAGTTGATCTCCAATGCATCCGATGCATCAGACAAACTGCGTTTCGAGGGCATTGAGCATCCAGATTGGTATGGAGATGATCCCGATCTCAAGATCAAGGTGAGTTTTGATAAGAGCGCAAGAACAATCACGATTTCTGATAACGGTATTGGTATGAGTCGAGATGAGGTGATTTCTAATCTTGGAACGATTGCTCGCTCTGGCACCAAAGAGTTTTTCTCTAAGCTTTCAGGTGATCAGCAAAAAGACGCTGCTTTGATTGGTCAGTTTGGCGTGGGCTTCTATTCGGCATTTATTGTGGCTGACCGTATTACTGTAGAGACCCGTCGCGCAGGATTGCCAGCAAGTGATGGTATTCGTTGGGAGTCTGACGGCTCTGGTGAATTTACGGTAGAAAGTATTGAGCGTCCACAACGTGGTACATCAATCACAATGCATCTTCGCGAAGGTGAGGATGATTTCCTCTCTACCCATAAGCTCAAATCGATCATTCGCAAGTACTCCGATCACATCTCCTTGCCCATTCAGATGAATAAAGAAGAATGGGATGCCGATAAAAGTGAGCATGTTGTCAAGGATGAACTCGAAAGTATTAATCAATCGAGCGCCTTGTGGGCGCGTGCTAAATCTGAAATTACAGAAGAGCAATACGACGAGTTTTATAAGCATCTATCCCATGATTATGAGAGCCCCTTGTGCTACTCCTTAAATAGAGTTGAGGGTCGTAGTGAATTTACACAACTTCTCTATGTGCCGGCACGAGCCCCATTTGATTTGTGGGATCGTAATAAGCGAGGCGGTATTAAGTTGTACGTGAAGCGTGTATTCATCATGGATGATGCAGAGCAGTTGATGCCAATGTATCTAAGGTTTGTCACCGGTGTGATTGATTCAACCGATCTACCTTTGAACGTCTCTCGCGAGATCCTGCAAGAGTCACGTGACGTGAAGATTATCCGCGAGAGCTCTACCAAGCGTGTGCTGAGTATGTTGGAGGATTTGGCTAACAGCGATGATGATGCCAAGAAAGAAAAACACCATACTTTCTGGACTCAGTTTGGGCAAGTACTCAAGGAGGGTGTGGGTGAAGATCAACCCAATCAAGAGCGCATCTTAAAGCTCCTGCGTTTCGCAAGTACATCCACTGATTCTGCTGAACAAACAGTTTCTTTGGCTGAATATATCGCA
>CANISN010000145.1 GCA_947470165.1 Burkholderiaceae bacterium
GTTTGGTGCCCAGGAAGGGACTCGAACCCCCACAACCTTACGATCGCCAGCACCTGAAGCTGGTGCGTCTACCAATTTCGCCACCTGGGCATGCAGTTATTATAAAGGCATGCGCCTATTGGCCAACTTTATAACCCCTTTTTGGCTTTCCCCTTTCAGACTTAATGGTTTGATACAGTAGCCTAATAAAGAATCACCGTTGAAATATAAGGCATGTATTGCCGAAGGAATTAAATGCGTAAAGCAAAAAACTTGGTACCACGAGAGGCTGACCGTCTAGGTACAGTCCAAGGTCACCGAGATGGATTTGGATTTGTAATCCCGGATGATGGCGGTGAAGATATTTTTCTTTCTGAAAGAGAAATGTCTCGCGTAATGCACGGCGATAGAGTCAATGTCAGAGTGTTAGGAACAGATCGTCGCGGTCGTCCCGAGGGTCAGATTGTCGATGTGATTGTGCACGTCAACAAGGTAGTAATCGGACGCCTATTAAATGAGAATGGCGTTTTAATTGTGGCGCCAGAAGATAAGCGTATTGGTCACGATATTTTGATCCCACCCAAAGGCCAGGGCAATGCCAAATTAGGTCAAGTGGTGAGTGTTGAGATCATTGATTATCCAGATAGTTATCGTCAAGCCGTAGGTCGTGTTGTTGAAGTACTAGGTGAAATTGATGATCCCGGTATGGAAATCGAAATCGCTGTGCGTAAGTATGGCGTCCCTCATGAATTTTCAATAGCTGCTAAGAAAGAGGCAGAGGCGTTGCCAGATTCTGTTCAGCAGTCTGATGTAGAGGGGCGAGTAGATTTACGTGATGTACCGCTGGTCACTATTGATGGTGCTGATGCACGTGATTTCGATGATGCTGTGTATTGCGAGCCAGTCATGTACGGCAAGAGCAAGGCATGGCGCTTGATTGTAGCGATTGCTGATGTATCCCACTATGTAAAGCCAGGCCATCCTTTGGATGATGAGGGACTTTTGCGTGCAACCTCAGTGTATTTTCCCAGGCGCGTTATTCCGATGCTCCCCGAAAAAATCTCTAATGGTCTCTGTTCATTGAATCCCGGTGTCGATCGTTTATGCATGGTCTGCGACTCAGTGGTGGACAATAATGGCGTGGTTTTGGCTTACCAATTCTACCCAGCGGTAATGCATTCTGCGCAACGCTTTACCTATGATGCTGTTTGGGAAGTTCTCTCGAATAGCAAAGGCCCTGAAGCAACGCGTTTTGCTGAATTTAGCCCTTTGTTAACAAATTTATATTCACTTTATAAGATCTTGTTAGATGCACGTCAAAAGCGTGGTGCGATAGAGTTTGAAACTACTGAAACCCAAATAATCAGTAATGAGCTTGGTAAGATTCTTAGAATTGAGCCACGCTTGCGCAATGATGCTCACCGCTTAATTGAAGAATGCATGCTAACGGCTAACGTTTGTGCAGCTGACTTCATTGATAAAAATAAGCATCTCAGTCTGTATCGTGTGCATGGTGAACCTTCTGAAGAGAAGTTAGTTACCTTACGTCAGGTCTTACGTACATCTGGATTGTCATTGGATGGTGGTGAAAAGCCAAAGCCTAGGGATTTTGCGAAACTCATGCGTGAAATCAAGGATCGTCCAGATGTCAATATGCTGCAGACTGTTGTGTTGCGAGCGATGCAGCAGGCGATGTATCAGCCTGATAATGAAGGCCACTTTGGTTTAGCATATCCAGCCTACTCTCATTTCACAAGCCCAATTCGCCGCTATCCTGATCTCTTAACGCATCGCGTGATTAAGGCGATCTTAGCTAAGAAGCCTTACGTCCCTGTATTGCCGCCAATGGTGCCGTTGAATCTCACCTTGCCCCGCAAAGGCAAGGGTCGCGAGAACGCAGTGAATGCCAAGAAGTCCCATAGTGATGCAAAAGAAGCCGCAGCTAAAGGTGCGCGCTTACCTAAACTACCTAAGGGCGCTAATGCAGCGCTACCGATTTGGGGGCAGCTAGGAGTACATTGCTCATCTAATGAGCGTCGTGCAGATGAAGCTTCACGTGATGTTGAAGCTTGGTTGAAGTGTTACTACATGCGTGATCACTTGGGTCAAGAATATGCCGGTACTGTTACTGGTGTAGCAACGTTCGGCTTATTTGTACAACTAGAAAACCTCTTCGTTGAGGGCATGATCCACGTGACTGAGTTAGGCGGAGACTACTTCCAGTATGACGAAGCTCGTCAAGAGTTGCGCGGTGAGAGAACGGGTATTCGCTATCGCTTAGGCGACCGCGTTCATATTCTGGTTAGTCGGGTTGATCTAGATGCTCGCAAAATTGAATTTAGTCTCGTTAAATCTGTAGGTCTAGAGCCTGGTGGTACAACCAATCGCCGCCAAATTATTTTGGCAAGCGATACTGGCAGACCCAATAAGAAGGCATCGTCAAAGAAAGGCCGCCCTGGTAGTAAGGAGCCCCAGAAGCATGCTGGCATTAATGTCAATGCAGCGAAATCTGCTGGTAATCTTGGCGCCAATCAGGCTAAGAATCAGTCTGGCCGCACTTCGAGTAAGCTGGCTAAATCTGGCAAACCGACTAGACCTGCTGGTAAGCCAGCTGGAACAAAACCGCCAGTACGCAGTACTAATGCGCGTCGTAAATAAGTAGCAATACAGAATCGAGATAAAGTAAAAATGAAGCAAATCTTAGTTGGTTTTCATGCAGTACAAGCGCGCTTACGAGTTGATGCAGCTAGTCTGAAGTCGGTTTATTTTGATCCTAGTCGGCGTGATCGTCGAATGGGTGATTTCTTAAAACAGGCAGAAGAAGCGCTTGGAGAAAGATTGCATGCTGCAGACGCTGAGCGCCTCCATAAGTTGGCAGGACATGATCGCCATCAAGGCGTGGTAGCTCTAGCTGAGAAAATGACGATTGCACGTACCATTACTGAAGTGGTAGAGGATGCTGAGAGTAATCATACAAAGGTGATGTTCTTGGTGCTAGATGGTGTGACGGATCCCCATAACTTTGGCGCCTGTTTGCGCGTAGCTGATGGTGCTGGCGTGGATGCAGTAGTGATTCCTAAAGATCGTTCAGCCTCTATTAATGCGACAGTGAGTAAGGTATCTAGCGGTGCTTCTGAAGTGATGCCTGTAATTACCGTCACCAATCTAGTGCGTAGTATGAAAGAGATGCAAGAGGCAGGTGTTTGGTTAATTGGTACCGACGATGAAGCTGAAAAATCGATTTATGATCTCGATCTTACTGGCCCGATTGGTATTGTGATGGGTGCTGAGGGCGAAGGTATGCGTCGCCTGACCCGTGAGAACTGCGATGAGTTGGTGCGTATCCCGATGAAGGGTGTTGTGGAAAGTCTGAATGTTTCTGTTGCTAGTGGTGTATGTTTGTATGAGGCACTCAGGCAGCGTTTAGCTAAAGAGCCCAAGTAAGCGCCAAGTAAATAGCCGAATCAAATAGTTATTGCAGTAATTGATTTGAATGATTAATCAGTTAACTGTTTTAAAAACTGCTCTAGCTCATCCGGCGGTAGAGCTCCACTCAGACGATTTACTTCCTTGCCATTTTTAAAGCATGTCAAGGTAGGAATAGATCGTATATTCCATTGAGATCCTAATAGTTCCTCTGCTTCTGTATCCACTTTCACAAACAGTATTTGGTTTGCATGCGTAATAGCACTTTTCTGAAAGATGGGACCAAACAATTTGCAGGGAGCACACCATGGCGCCCAAAAATCCACAATGACTGGCATGACTGCTTGGGTCACGAGCTCACTAAAGTTTGCTGCAGTGGCATTGATTGGCAGCGAAAGCAGATCTTGCTGACAAGAACCGCAAATAGGCGATTGATTAAGCTTATCAACGGGAACACGATTTCCTTTGGCACAGTGCGGACAATGAATAATCATTTAATTTCCTTAATAAGCTGATGGGGAGCTTGGTGACTTACTTGCTTAAGAGTAATTCTAACTTTTCAGTATCAATACAAAAATTACGAATTCCCTCAGCTAATTTTTCAGTAGCCATTGCATCATTATTTAACTGCAATCTAAAGTTGGATTCATCAAGTCGTAGTGGTGAGATATTCTCGCTTGCTAGTGAACTTGCTGCATGACTACTATCGAGTTTCTTCTCAACTACAGATGTGCTTAATTGGAGTTCGCCCAAAAGTTCTGGGCTAATGGTCAGCAAATCACAACCGGCCAGTTCTAATATTTGGCTGGTATTGCGAAAGCTAGCACCCATAATTTCTGTGGTGATATCAAAGTGCTTGTAATAGTGGAAGATACGCTTAACTGAGGTGACGCCAGGATCATTTGCTCCGCCGTTATTGGCATCACTCCAATTGCTACCAAGCTTGGCTTTGTACCAGTCGGTAATACGCCCTACAAATGGTGAAATGAGTTTTGCATTGACTGCGCCACAGGCAGCCGCCTGTACTAAAGAAAAGAGCAGGGTAATATTGCAATGAATACCTTCAGCCTCTAAAACCTTGGCTGCTTGAATACCTTCCCAGGTACCAGCCAGCTTAATTAAGATGCGCTTTCGGTCAATGCCGTGAGACTCATAGAGTGAGATGAGATGCCGAGCCTTATGAATGGTTGCCTCGGTATCAAATGAGAGGCGCGCGTCCACCTCTGTGGAAACCCTTCCAGGGACGATCTTTAAAATCTCTAAGCCAAAGGCTACTAGAATGTTGTCAACCAAATCTACTGGTTTCAGTCTAGGGTGTGCTGATTTAACTTGATGAACTAAGGCTTGATAATTTGCTTGCTGAGCAGCCTTCAGTATCAGGGATGGGTTAGTAGTGGCATCTTGAGGGTGGTATTCCTGCATACGCTCAAAGTCGCCAGTATCAGCTACGACGGTGGTGAATTGCTTGAGTTGGCTTAGGGCAGAAATAAGGGATGTCATTAGGATCCTGGAAGCTTTAGATTAATTAATATCGATATTGCATTGAATACCATATGATAGATGTATCAATCACATCGTTCCAGTACAAACAAGGGTATTTCGTAAGATCATGAACCAAGATCAACTTAAGCAATTGGTGGGCGAGGCAGCGCGAGATGAGGTCTTAAAGTTACCTGCTGGCCAAGTTTTGGGAATTGGA